>NZ_CEYOSI010000164.1:0-8217 GCF_982879505.1 Candidatus Desulfolinea nitratireducens | reverse complement strand
AGAACTCAATTTGGGTTGGTCTTTTTCATCTACCCCAAATTATTGAGATGATACCATTTTGTCTTGAAAGCGGTGAAGTTGATTGGGGAAAACTGATTGAATTTAATTCAACAAAGAAGTAAATTTCTCACTTCTCACTTCTCACTTCCCCCCCCCATGAAAAAACTCTACCCCACCCTGCGCGACTTCTCCCTGATCACCCTCGGCGCATTCATCCAGGCTGTTGGTTTGCGTCTCTTCCTGATCCCGGCCAATCTTGCCAGCGGTGGGGTCAGCGGGATTTCCCAGCTGATCAACCACGGCACCGGCTGGCCGATCGGTGTTATGGTGCTGGTTGGGAATATCCCCCTTTTCGCATTGGGATGGCGTTTTCTTGGCGGGCGGAAATTCATCATCCGGACTGCCTTCGCGGTCGCGACCTTTTCCTTTCTTGTGGACGCGCTCACCCTGATCCTGCCCCCCGAGGGGATCACCGACGATATCCTGCTCAACTCGCTCTATGGCGCACTCGTCAGCGGGATCGGATATGGTATCGTCTATCGAGGTCAGGGGACAAGCGGGGGCAGCGATATTCTTGCCCGCATCCTCAATCGCTGGCGAGGCATCCCCATTTCGCAAAGTTATTTGATGGTCGATTCAGCCGTCATTCTTACAGCGGGTTTCGTCTTTGGATGGAAAGAAGCTCTCTACGCCCTGATCACCCTCTATGTGAGCGGGATCGTCACCGAAACGGCCTCACAAGGGCTCAGTGTTGTCCGCACGGCAATGATCATCACCTCTGAACCGGAACTCGTTTCTGAGCAAATTTTTCAAACCCTCGATCGCGGTGTCACCCTGCTGCCCGGCAAAGGCGCGTATACTGGGGTAGAACGTACCATTCTCTATTGCGTTGTCACCCGTCCTGAAACCATGCGCCTGAAAAGAATTGTCAACGAAGCCGACCCTGATGCCTTTATGGTTATCGGGCAAGCACACGAAGCTTTAGGTGAAGGCTTTGCGCCACTTAATGAAGTTTGAATTTCACCACGGAGACACAAAGTACACAAAGAATTTCTTAGTGCCCTTTGTGCCTTTGTGGTAAGAAAAAACAAATATGCTCCCAACCTTCCTCATTATTGGTTCCCAAAAAGCGGGAACAACCTCAATTCACCATATTCTGAATCAACACCCCCAGATCTTTATGGCGGAGAAAAAGGAGATCAACTTCTTTTTCAAGGATGAGGAGTACGCGCGCGGCCCCGAGGCCTATGCCGAGCATTTTTCGGATTCTGCCGATCAGCTTGCCCGGGGAGAGGCCTCTCCCGGTTATATCTGCCACCCCGAGGCGCCCGCCCGCATCCATGACCTCCTCCCAGACGTGAAACTGATCCTGACAGTCCGGGACCCGATCAGGCGCGCCATCTCCCAATATTGGGATAATCGCCGTCATCTCAACGAGCCGCATACCTTTGCCGAGGCGCTCGATCTCTATCTCAGCGATGAATATCACCCCGATCAAATCGGCTATTTCAGCCGTGGCGTTTATATGCGCTATATCAGGAATTATCTTGAGTATTTCCCACGTAAAAATTTGCTCATCCTGCCTTTTGAAGAAATGCTTACAGCCCCCGAAACCTTCTATCAGCGCATCTTCAAATTCCTCGGTGTGAACACAGATTTCCAGAGCGAAGATATTGATCAGGCCTTCAATCCAACCGAAGTTTGGATGAATATCTTTTATCAGATTCTCATCCGCAAACCGGCCTACCAAAAATATATCCCCGCCAAATTGCGTCGGCTCTTTTTTTGGGGCAAAAAAGTTCGCTTCTCAGCACCATCAATCGACGACGCCAGCCGTAAAAAACTGGAAGAATTCTACCGTCCATGGAACGATGAGCTAGTCGATTTTCTGGGTGTGGATTTATCATCCTGGTCTGAAGCAAGCTCAAAAAGAGTGTGACCCGCAGCCATCCAAATCAAAATCATTTTCGGAAGTATCAAAGTTCGAAATGATAATAAATGGCGTTGTCATTGTGGGCTGCCAATGACAGCTCGCAATGACATCTTCCTTGACCCTATATATAATCTCGATTAGAATACCATCCGCTAACGCCTTCGTAGCTCAGTGGATTAGAGCGCTTGCTTGCGGAGCAATAGGTCGCGCGTTCGAATCGCGCCGAGGGCACTTGGAAGCGGGAAATCCCCGCTTCTTTTCGTTAAGTTCCCTCTCCCTTTGGGAGAGGGCCAGGGTGAGGGAATGATGGTAAAAAAACAAATTTTACTGACAAATGATGATGGGATCCGCTCGCCCGGTTTATGGGCAGCTGCCGAAGCCCTTTCTGCGATTGCCTTTGTGACCGTTGCCGCGCCTCGCGAACAATCTTCGGGGATGGGGCGCTCCATGCCCTCTACTTCAGACGGAAAAATTGAAGAAGAAATGGTGCATATCAACGGCCAGGATTGGAGGGTTTACGCCGTAGGGGGCAGCCCGGCGCAGGCCGTGCAGCATGGTATTTTACTGATCATGGATACCAAACCTGATCTGGTAGTTTCGGGCATTAATTATGGTGAGAATCTTGCCTTGGGCGTCAGTGTTTCCGGAACGGTGGGAGCCGCAATGGAAGCGGTTGCCTTGGGCATCCCGGCGTTGGCGATCTCCCTGGAAACAGATAGGGAGCATCACCTTTCCTATTCCAATGAGGTTGATTTTTCCAGCGCGGCCTATTTTGCAGCCTATTTTGCGGGCAAATTCCTCGAGAAAGATTTTCCAGAACATGCCAATTTGCTCAAAGTGGATGTTCCCCGGGACGCAACACCAGAAACCCCCTGGCAGACATCTCGACTAAGCCCTTATCCCTATTACCATTCGATTGTGACTGAAAAAAATGAGGGAGGCAAGAAGTGGAATGAGATCAGTTATGGTAGCAGGAGCGATTTTTCAAATGAGCCTACCGATTCAGATGTTTACGTGATGAATAAAAATCGCGAGGTTGCTGTCACACCGTTGACACTTGACTTCTCCGCGCGGGTGGACTTAAGGGAATTTGATGAATTCCTGAGGGCCTAGCCTGAAGATTTAGAATAGACCTCTTGCATATGTGCTCTTGGCGGCGTCCCCGCCGCCGCCCTAAAGGATGCTACGCAAAGGACGGCGGCTGGAGCAGTCTCAAAAAGGGGCTTTTGCAAGAAGTCTAATAAAAGAAATATTGCGGAGGTTTTGAATCCTTCGCTTTTTCTTTAAAAGAATTCTCTCCTTTTGATGTACTTATCCGGTAACTACTCAGCATGGCAAAAACAGAACACGGATTCGACCTGATTTTTGCGGATTTTCAAGGAGAAAAGAAAAAAGGTTTTTAAAATCCGTGTAAATCTACCTTATCAGTGAGAATCCGCGTCCCATCTTGATAGAGACCGTGTAGTTACCTTAACCGAAAGATTAATAGGAATGAAATATTTCTCAGCTTCTCTTTAAAAAAATGGGTATAATGAGACAATAATTTACAATAACTGGTCCAACACACTTTCAGGAGCATTCATCTCTTTTGAGTATAAATATCTGATGATTCCAGTGTCATTTTAAGGTAAAGACCCATGGCAATAGACCGTTTCGGAAGGAATATTCACTACCTGCGCATCAGCCTGACTGACCGTTGCAACCTGCGCTGCATTTATTGCATGCCCGAAGATATGACCTTTAGGCCCAACGCAGAGCTAATGCAGGATGATGAAATTATTACGCTCACCCGCCTCTTTGCAAGTTTGGGAATTAACAAAATCCGCTTGACGGGTGGTGAACCAACCATCCGCGCAAATGTTGTGGATATCGTCCGCGGCATCGCCGAGACCGAGGGAATTAAATCTGTCTCGATGACGACGAATGGTTTGCTTCTGTCCCGATTGGCACAACCTCTGGCTGATGCAGGTCTCGAGCGCGTAAATATCAGTATCGACACACTCGACCCTGATAAGTTTAAACGTATCACCCGTTGGGGAAAAGTGAACGAGGTGATAGATGGAATCAAAGCCGCCGAAGCTGCCGGGCTGACTCCTGTCAAACTCAACGCTGTGGTCGTGACAGGCTACAATGAAGGTGACGTGGTTGATCTTGCCGAGCTGACAGTCAAAAACCCCTGGCAAGTTCGCTTTATTGAAATGATGCCCTTCGCCGGAGCAACCGAAATCCAATTGACTCAAATGGTCACCGCTGCTCAAATTCAGGAGCAAATTGAGGCTGCGCACGGCCCGCTGGAAGTCGTCAATGGCGGTAAGCTGGATGGGGAGGCACGTCTTTTCCGTTTCAAAAATGGTCTCGGAGATATTGGTTTTATTGCCTCGGTCACCATGCCATTTTGTGCATCCTGCACAAGGGCACGGCTGACATCCGATGGCGTCCTCCGGATGTGTCTGCTCCGCGAAAAAGAAGTGGATCTGCTCACCCCACTCCGTGCCGGGGCAAGCCTCGAAGAGCTGCGCAAGCTCATTCTCGAAACAATTTGGGAGAAGCCCTGGGGGCATGGTTTGGAAGATGGCGTCATCCCGTTGAACCGCGTGATGAGCGAGATCGGGGGCTAAATATGGTCGTTTCTACAAAAGGGTGCAAGGCCATCTTTTTCGATTTGGATGGAACCCTTCGACACACAGTTCCGCTTGGTTCCGATATTTTTACTGAGAAGGCGATCGAATTGGGTTTGCCCATCAGCGATGAGAAGCAGCGGGAAACAGGACGCTGGGAACATTATTACTGGGCGCAATCCTCGGAGCTAATGCGTGATACAGCCAAATTCAAAGATGATCAGAACGACCATGCCTTTTGGAATAATTATGCACAGCTCAGGTTGGAAAAACTTGGGGCAACACCAGAACAAATTGAAACTTTTTACCCGCTGATCAACAAGCACATGATGAATGAGTATGACCCAAAAAATTGGGTGCCACCAGAGCTATACGAGGTTTTACCCGCGCTTCGCTCAGCAGGCTATACCCTGGCAGTTCTCTCAAATCGCAGAAGTCCATTTATGGAAACAATGGTGGAATTATCTCTGGACCAATACTTCGACCAAATAATGGCTGCTGGAGATATCGGTTCGTGGAAACCAGACCCCAAAGTTTTTGATCAATTGCTGGCAGATTTTAATCTTGCCCCTGAAGAGACGATCTATATTGGCGATAATTATTATGCGGATGTGGTCGGTGCGCGTAACGCCGGGCTCATTCCTGTTTTATATGATCCAAGAGGCATCTTCCCGGATGCAGATTGCACAAGGATCACCTCATTTACCGAATTGGCAGATATTCTTCAAAATTAAAAAAACGTAGGGGACGACCGGCCGGTCGCCCCTTATAAATTTAAACGGGGAAATCCTGTTTTGCGTAAATCTCTTCTTTCAACAGCTTTCCCAATCGGGCAATGCCCTCACGGATCGTATCCGGATCGGGGAAAGAGAAATTCATCCGCATTGTATTCTCGCCGCCACCCAGGGGATGAAAAACGCTTCCAGGCACATAAGCGACTTTTTTCTCAACAGCCTTATCAAAGAGTTTCATCGCATCCATCCCCTCAGGGAGGGTCACGAAAAGGAACATCCCTCCTTCAGGATGCGTCCACTTAACTTCAACGGGGAATAATTCATCCATTGCCTCGAGCATGGCGTCACGACGTTCTTTGTAGGTGGCCCGAATTACTGCGACATGCTTGTCGAGAAAATCGTTTTGGCTCACTTCGTAAACCGCAATTTGATTAAAGCTGGATGTATGCAAGTCTGCACCTTGTTTTGCTTGAACCAATCTGCGCATAACGCTTTCTGCGCCAATCGCCCAGGCGATACGGAGACCAGGGGCAAGTAGTTTTGAGAAGGTGCTGAGATAGATCACATTTCCATCATAAGAGCCACCATTTTGGCCGCGATATTCGCTATCCACAACAGCGACGGGAGGGATATGCTCGCCCTCGAAGCGGATCTGCCCATAGGGATCATCCTCAATAATTGGTGTTCTATAACGGTCGGCCAACGCGACAAGTTCCTTGCGGCGTTTCAAACTCAGGGTCACGCCGCTTGGGTTTTGGAAATTCGGCAAAACATAGATGAATTTCGCGCCCTTGTGAAGAGCTTTCTCGAGTTCTGAGGTGATCATCCCTTCTTCGTCCATGGAAACGGGAAGATAGTCTGCACCGTAGGCGTTCCATGCCTGAGTGGCGCCAAGGTAGGTGGGATTCTCAACGATGATCTTGTCACCACGATCGATGAAAAGGCGGCCAACCAGATCAAGCGCCTGTTGTGACCCGGAGGTAATTGAGATATTCTCCGCTCTAACTTTCAATCCATAGCGCGCCGAGCGTTTTGCGATCATTTCCCGCAAAGGGAGATATCCTTCGGTAGTGCCATATTGAAGGGCTTTTTCTGAATTTTCTTCCAGGGTACGATAAGCGGCTTCCTGAAATTCTTTAACGGGGAAGATCTTTGGCGCGGGCAAGCCCCCTGCAAAAGAGATCACATCCGGTTGTTGGGTCAGCTTAAGGATCTCTCGAATGAATGAGCTTTCCATTGATTTCATGCGGTAGGCATAACGATCATCCCAGGATGTTTCCATTAGCACTCCTTTAAAAATGGAAGAAAAAAAACCTGATAGATTTGTAGGAATCCACCAGGTTTTTACGACTTATGATTGATTGAATCTAAAAAAACAGAAAAATTTGACCATTGACTCCACTGCAAAAAGCCCAAGCTGACCCTCCTCAAAAGGGGAAAAGTTTAATATAATTGCTCCATGTTCAAACCTAACCAAGACCACTTACAGTCAGAGATGTTCAGCACGGTAGCAGAACTGCCAGAGAAGCATCGTGCCATGCTTGAAAGCTCATGGGCAGGCACATTTTATCGGGAAGTTTTCTGCCGGATATCTGAAGACGCTTTTTCGATTTTATATTCAGAAATAGGCTCTCGCCCGAATGTTCCAATCAATGTCTTGGTTGGGTTGGAAATCCTTAAGGCAGGGAAAGGCTGGAGTGATGAAGAACTATATGAGCGTTTTCTCTTTGATGTACAGGTACGTTATGCTTTGGGTTACCGCGATTTACGAGAGGGTTCCTTTGCGATTCGTACGCTCTACTATTTTCGAGACAGATTAAGTAGCTACTATCTCAAAGCAGGCGAGAACTTATTGGAGAGTGCCTTTACAGAAATAACCGATGCTCAAATCGCTTCATTTCCGATAGAGACAAGTATCCAGCGCATGGATTCTACTCAGATAGCGAGTAATATTGTGAACTCAAGCCGCCTTCGATTGTTGGTAGAAGGGATCCAACGCACACAGCGGATGTTGAGCGAAGCGGATAAGTCTCGTTTGGAAGCATTCTACGCTCCCTATATGAAAGGCTCTTCTGATCAATATGGCTACAAAGTGAAAGGTGCCGAGGCGAACAGCAACCATCTTCAAGCAGTTGGCAAAACGATGCATTCTCTTTTAGAAGAATTAGAGGCGTCTTATGTGGAAGAAAGCGCTTATCAAGTTTTGGCGCGTCTCTTCTCAGAACATTTCAAGTTGGTAGAAAAAGAACCCAAGCTCAAAGAGAAAGAAGAAATATCATCGAGCAGTCTGCAATCAGTCGATGATCTGGAAGCCAGCTATCGAAAAAAGGCAGGGAAAAGCTATCAAGGCTATGTCGCCAATATTACCGAGACCTGTGACCCTGAAAACGAAATCCAGTTAGTCACCGCCGTGCAAGTTGAACCCAACAATGTGGATGACGACAAAATGCTGGCTGCGGTTTTGCCTGGGTTGAAAGAGCGGACAAATGTAGAGAAAATCTACCTGGATGGCGGCTACGGTGGCGAAGAGAGTGATCCGATCCTGGAAGATTTATCGGTCGAGATTATCCAAACTGCCATTCGTGGCACCAAAGGAAATCCGGAAAAACTCCATTTATCTGAATTTGAAATTGAGCAAGATGAAGAAGGGTTCCCCACGAAGATTACTTGTCCACATGAGCAAAGCGTAACCGTGAAAAAAGCCAGAACCAGCGGCTGGCAAGGGCATTTTGACCCTGAAATTTGTGAAGATTGCCCTTTCCAAAAAGAAGGAAGGTGCCGAGCGAAATCACAAAAAAGAGACCGCAGATATATGCTCTCTTTCACGATGAAAGAACTAAGAGCTGCAAAGAGACGCAGAAATTACATGCGCTACAAGAAAGAAAAAGGGAATCTGAGAGCCGCCTCAGAAGCGACGATGCGTTCTGCAAAA
>NZ_CEYOSI010000163.1:0-8286 GCF_982879505.1 Candidatus Desulfolinea nitratireducens | reverse complement strand
GAACAAATTTTCGTGGTAAGATAGGCACGCCATAAAAAATCAGGAGAATCCCATGGAACTTGGATTAGTACGCGAAATAGATATCAACGTAGAAATGCAGCAATCCTATCTCGATTACGCCATGAGCGTGATCGTTTCTCGAGCCTTGCCCGACGCTCGCGATGGCCTAAAGCCTGTCCAGCGGCGCATCTTGTATGCCATGTATGACATGGGCTTGCGCGCTGAAAGTCCGCATAAAAAATCGGCCCGTATTGTTGGCGAAGTGTTGGGGAAATATCATCCCCACGGTGATTCATCTGTATATGAGGCAATGGCCCGTCAGGCACAGGATTTCAGTATGCGGTATATGCTTGTCGATGGGCAGGGTAACTTTGGCTCAGTTGATGGCGATCCTCCCGCTGCGATGCGATATACCGAAGCCCGTCTCGCTTTGCCTGCCCTGGATATGCTAAATGAAATCCACAAGGATACGGTTGACTTTACCCCAAATTTTGACGATACCCTTATCGAACCGAATGTTCTCCCGGCATCGATCCCAAATTTACTTGTAAACGGTGGCACGGGTATCGCAGTAGGTATGTCCACATCCATTCCGCCGCATAACCTGTCTGAAATTGTAGACGCGCTGGCATATATGCTCTCAAACTGGGGCAAACTCGACGATATATCTGTCGAACAATTGATGAAATTCGTGAAGGGGCCAGATTTTCCCACAGGCGGACTCATCATCCAGCAGAAGGATGAAGGGGGGCTGGAAGCAGCTTACGGGTCCGGGCGGGGCCGGGTTACTATCCAGGCACGAGTCCATGTTGAAGAGATGGAGCGGAACAAGAATCGGCTGATCGTCACCGAACTGCCCTATATGGTCAATAAATCCAATTTGATCAGCCGTATCGCGAATTTGGTGCGTGATGGCAAGATCGATGGGGTCACAGATTTGCGAGACGAATCTGACCGACAGGGGATGCGTATCGTCATTGAATTGACCAAAAATGTGGAGCCTGAGGCTGTCCTCCAAAAGCTTTACAAGAGCACCCCAATGCAATCCACATTCAGTATTATCATGCTGGCCCTGGTGGAAGGCGAACCGCGCATGCTTTCGCTGAAACAGGCTTTACGCGTTTATGTGGAGCATCGGCTGGAAGTGATCCGCCGCCGTACCGAATTTGATCTTCGCAAGGCGAAGGAGCGTGCCCATATTTTGGAAGGTTATCTGGTCGCGCTGAATAATCTGGATGAAGTGATTGCGTTAATCCGCCGCGCGCCTGATGTACCGACGGCACGTACACGATTGATGAAGAAATTCAAGTTGAGTGAAATTCAGGCACAGGCTATTTTAGATATGCGCCTGCGTCGACTGGCTGCTTTGGAACGCAAGAAGATCGAGCAGGAATATAAGGAGCTAAAGGGGATTATCATAGAGTTGGAAGCTTTGCTCATTTCCCCGAAGAAGATGCGGGCCCTGGTAATGGAAGAATTGCTCAAGGTCAAAGAAGCCTATGGTGATCGCCGTCGCACGCAAATCATCAGCCTGGATGGTGAAGGGAAGAAACAGGTACTGCTGACATCGGCAGATTTATTGCCCGAGAAAACTGTCTGGGTGGGTGTGACCCGTGATGGGATTGTCTCGCGCACACGTGATAACAAATCTCCGCGGCCAAGTGGCAAGGAAGCGCCACACTGGCTGGTAAAGGTTTCGACGAGTGATACCCTTTATCTGGTTTCGGAAAAGGGCGCTGCTGCTGCTGTAGCCGTTCACACCTTACCAGAAGCAGAGAAACTCTCTGATGGAACAGTATGGTATAAGGTATCGCCGCTAAAGCCAAAGGATAAGCTTGCTGCTGTTTTTGCATTGCCCGCAAGGCGGAGTGAGTTGGCTGAAGAAAGCTATGTTTTGACAGTGACGCGTGGGGGGATGGTCAAGAAAAGTGCCATTGGTGAATTGCCCGGTCCTTCAGCACAAGCCTTTAATCTGGTCCGTGTCAACGCTGGGGATGTCCTCGGCTGGATCGTTTTGACGGATGGCAAGAAAGATATTCTCCTCGCTACTGCCAGTGGGATGGGGATCCGTTTTGGTGAAGATGATGTTCGACCGATGGGATTGGTTGCGGCTGGTGTGAACGGTGTCAAGTTGGGCGTCGGTGACCTGGTCGTTGGGGCGGAGGTATTACCGCAAGACGGCACTATTTTCATGGTCACATCTGAGGGAAATGGCAAACGTATCACCGCACAGGATTTCCCGACACAGGGACGTTATGGCAAAGGCGTTATTCTCTGGAAACTGCCCGATGGCGAGCGACTGGCGGGGTTGGCGGTTGGCAAAGATACGCTGAATATCACCCTGCATCTGCTCAGGGCGGCAGCTAAATCCACGAGATTGGATGAGGCCCCTCTGCGCATGCGCTCAACTGCTCGCGGCAAACTCGTTCAGGAAGTCAAACTCGGTGATGCGATCATTGGTCTGACGGTGGGATGGGATGTGGAGCGCTTTGTTGAGAAAGTCAAAGAGAAGCCAAAGCCAAAGAAAAAAGCCGAGCCTCCTGTAAAGAAAAAATCACCGGAAAAGAAAGCCCCAGCCAGGAAAAAGCCAGCGGCAAAATCTTCCGCGAAGGGGAAGAAGAAAAAATAGGATTTAAAGATTTCCGAAGTTTAAAAAACTTCGGAAATCTTTTTAATTGGGCTAAGATTGGAGAATAAATGCCACGCAGAATTATAAGTTTTCTCCCAGATAATTATTACCATCTTTATAATCGTGGAAATAATCGTCAGGCTATTTTCTTTGAACAAGAAAATTATCTCTATTTTTTGCGTGGAATGAAAAAGTATTTATTGCCAATTGTAGATATTATCGCCTATTGCTTAATGCCTACTCATTATCATTTGATGGTGAGGGTTAAAGAAACTTCCGAAGTCTCAAAGACTTCGGAAGTTTTAACAGGGGTTTCTGCGGGAATGAAGAAGCTTTCAATTTCCTATACCAAAGCGATCAACAAACGCTTTGATCGAGTTGGGTCTCTTTTTCAAGGGGCATTCCAGGCAAAGGCGATTAAAAATTCTAAGTACCTTCTTCATTTATGTCGCTATATTCACATGAACCCGGTCAAAGACGGTCTGGTTGCCTCTCCAAACGATTGGCCATATTCGAATTACCTGGAGTGGATTGGTAAACGCGATGGGATAATGTTTGATCGAAATTTTTTGGAAGATCAATTTTCGAATATGAATGAATATAAGAAATTTATTCTCGATGATCAGTTTTCACGACAATTGCCAGAAGATTTTATTTTCTACCTGAATGATTTTGAGAAATAAAGATTTATTGAATATCAGACTTCGGAAGTTTTAGAAACTTCCGAAGTCTTTTTAATAAAAACATATAAATGATCTGGGTGGGTATATCCTTCCAACATGAAATCTTTTTCAAAGACCATAACAATTTTTATTGTCACGTTGACGAAATGATGTTTATCCGCTAAAAAGAGTCTTCACTTCCTTTGTTAACCCCTCCAAAGTTTTCTCCCACTCATCCTGAGTTTTCTTAACTGCCGCTGCAAAAGTATAGGCAAACATCGGTCCTTGCTTCGGGGAGTCGAGATTCATCCAGGCGTGCGAGTCTTTGGGGAGTCGGGGCATCACCAGTTCTTTTAGCATGGGAATGTATGAGAGCAGCTCCAGAGGGTAGTAGAGCTTGCCGGAACGAAGCTCGGGACCCTGGATAATATCTTGATCAGCGTGATCCACTTCAGGCGCGGGCGGAGCGGCTTCTTCATCAAATTGGGCCAGCCAGAGCGGAATGTAATTGCTGTGGGCGTAAAAATCCTGTGCGGTATGAGCAAGACGTCCAAAGGCTGCCCAGGCATCCTCTACTTTTCCTGCTGCCAATGCCGGGAGGATCAGGGCGCGGTTTTTTTCGATATAGGCATAGCTCCTTTCAAAGGCGTTGTTATCGAAATGATATTCATCATGCCCAAACTGGCCGCGGGGATAATCCTGTTTGATATTCGCATTGGTGATAGCTTTTAGCGCACGGGGACTGAGTTTCTTTTCCAAACCTTTTTGCAAGATTTGACGATGATAAGGGATGATCATTTTGGATCCTAAGGAATATAGATGGAATTTCTCCGAATTATACCTTGCCCTCTATAGGCGGGGCCGGGTGTATAATTGCGCCCATGTCAAATTTTTACACTCGTAAAGGCGACGACGGAACGACGGGATACCTCGGTGAAGGCCGCCTGCCTAAATACCATCCACGCATGGAGGCCATCGGAACGCTCGACGAAACGACCGCGGCCCTGGGATTGGCCCGCTCCCTTGTGCGGTCGCCAACCCTCAAGCCGATTCTGATCCAGATTCAGCGGGACTTGTACGGACTGATGTCCGAAGTTGCTGCCACACCCAAAAATGCTGACCGTTTCAGCAGCATCGATGCCTCCCGTGTGGACTGGCTTGAAGAGCAGACCGACTCCCTTAACAAGACCATCGATATGCCATCAGAATTCATTCTTCCTGGCGAAACGCCTGGAGGCGGTGCCCTCTCCCTCGCCAGGGCAGTCACCCGTCGTGCCGAGAGAAGGATCGCAGCACTGCTTGCTGAAGATGAATTAAAAAATAAGGAATTACTGCGTTATCTCAATCGCCTTTCTTCGTTATGCTTTGTCCTTGAGCTGGCTGAAAATCAATATGACGGCAAAGAGACTCTAAAGGCGAAGAAATAAAAATTGCTCTTTGTGAGCGAAACTCAAAAGCGCAGGATTCTCTTCGATAAGACATTATTTAGGAATTTTAATGATCGGAACAATAATTAATGTAATCGCCATCATCGTTGGCAGTACCTTGGGAATATTTTTTGGCTCCCGATTGCCAAAGACCATGAAAAGCACGATTACCGCAGGTTTGGGATTATTTACCATCTCCATTGGTCTCTCCATGTTTCTAAAAACCGAAGAATCATTGATTGTTTTGGGTGGTCTTTTGGTCGGTGCGGTTTTGGGGGAATGGTGGAAAATCGAAGAAGGTTTGGAAAACCTCGGCCGTTGGTTTGAAACCCGTTTTGGTGGAAATAATGCCGAAGAGAGCCATCGTTTTATTCGCGGTTTTGTAACGGCCTCTCTCATTTTCTGCATTGGACCACTGGCCATTTTAGGTTCCATTCAGGATGGCCTTGTTGGTGATTATGAACTCCTGGCTGTTAAATCTGTTTTGGATGCCTTTGCTTCTTTGGCATTTGCGTCTACATTTGGTATAGGGGTGGTATTTTCTGTTTTCCCCGTATTTATTTATCAGGGTGGGATTACTTTATTCGCTGGTCTGCTCAATGCTGTGGTCACCGATGCGATGTTGACGGAGATGACCGCTGCCGGGGGAGTGATTCTGATTGGCCTGGCGATCTCGAGTTTATTGGAGATCAAGAAAATTCGGATAGGCAGCTTTCTTCCTGCGCTGGCGGTAGCCCCACTGATCGTGTGGATTTTAAGCCTTTTTTCCTAACCTTTACCTTCCTTTTAATGAAAAAGCGGATATGGCTGCCATATCCGCTTTTTGAATTTACCAGCCAGCATTTCTTAGTTCAAACCCATTGCTTGAAGTCCATCAGTGATAATTTGTTCAAAGGATGCAAAAGGATAGTTGCCAGGTAGGAGTTGCTTTACTTCTTCTCCATCAAGGATATATGTGATAATGAAAGCAGGTGTTCCGCTGATGCCTTCAGCTTTGGCATCAATTTCGTCCTGAATGGCACGATCATAATAAGTCCCATTATCCATGCAAGCTTTATATTGATCCATATCTTTTACCCCCGCTGTTTTTGCCCATTTTTCCAATTGTACCTTGTTAAATGTCAGGGGTTGGTTGGCATAGATCAAATCATGCAGTTCAAAAAACTTGTTTTGATCTCCAGCACAATAAGAGGCTTCAGCAGCAAGTCGGGGTTGTGCACCACTCAACATTTCACCAACTGATCGATAAGTAAAGTGGACTATACCAGTATTTACATACTCTTCTTCTAGAAGGGGTTCTGTCTCAAGAGCAAAATCGGCACAGTGCCCACATTTATAATCTGCATATTCAACAATTTTAATCGGTGCTTCAGGATCGCCCATTGTATTACCCTGTGCCATCTCACGTGACCTGTAATCATTACTGGTAGGTGGCTGGCCCATTATTAATGCCGCTGTAATTAACCCTGCACCAATAATAATGGCGCCTATGGTCATCATTCGGCGTTGCTGTTTTTGCTTGCGATGTCTCTCGCGAACTTCCTGGCGTTTACTCATACTTTCTCCTAGTTTAAATTTGATTCATAAGTGAATATTTTGCCATGTTAAAGTTCTTTTGTCCAATTAGAGAAAGCTTAGAAAATAAAATTATCAGAAACCGAATTCATCCCTGAGATGTACTTGATTCCATTAAATGAATTTATCCCCGCCCTGACCTGGTAACCGCCAGGAAAAAGCTCCCGGCATTATAATCCGGGAGCTTTTTAGCTTTTTGTATTTTCGTTATAACTTTTCCAGCCAATTAATGATCGTTTTGAAAACATCTGCCTGTTCCGGTTCGTTATGGATTTCATGATAAAAACCATCCCAGATTTTCAATTTCACCTTATCCCCAACCTTCTCGGCAAACTCACGACTGGCATCGGCAGATGTCAATCGATCCGCGCTGCCGTGCATTAGCAGGAGAGGGAGGGAAAATTCATCGGCATTTTCCAATGCCCACAATCCAGATTCATACATTCCAACAAAGAGGCGGGCTGAAATTTTATCGTGGACCAATGAATCCTCTTCGTAGGCACGCACCACTTCCAGGTCACGTGAAAGTGCGGCGGTTTCCAATCCCGAAGCCTGGATGAAGGCCGGGTAAATTTTATCCATTGTTTTCCCCATGAATACCTTCACCGCAGGTGGCTCGAAGGCTAGTTTTATCCAGGGACCGGTAGCAATCACGCCCAAAAGTTTGGGCTTCCGTCGGAGCGCATAATTCAGAGCGAGATTTCCGCCCATACTATGTCCATAAAGAATACGGGGCAGATCGGGGTAGTTTTCATCTACTTCGGCAAGAAAAGCCTCAATATCATCAAGCAACGTTTCATAAGAAGGTGTATGTCCGCGGGGTCCATCCGATTGCCCGTGCCCCCGCTGGTCAAAACCGATCATGGAATAATCCGCGTCGTTCAGCGCTGCGGCAAGATTTTTGTACCGTTCTAAATGTTCACCATGCCCATGAGTCAGACAAATTATGGCTTTTGGCGGATTTTTAGATGGAAAAGAATGCGCAAAAAGTTCCAGTCCGTCCTTGCTCTTAAAACGCCATTTAATTTTGCTTCGGTTTTTTTCACTCATCTCTTTCCTCCAAATACTATATCAAATTTTCTCAGCTTTTCTTGCCGGTTGCCAGGCAAATTTATCTTGCCGAATTCAGGGGCATTATTCCCTTCATAATCCTGAAATAGATTGGGAAAAATAATTGGGAAAATCAATCACTATTTATGGCCTCTCCAACTTCAAATCGACAACAAGAATCACCTTTTGCGAGGCAGTCGGTTTCTGTTATGGCATACTCTTTGCCAGTCGCCCATTTAATGGCCTCTCCAAGAGAGCCAAGATAAAGATAGCAGATGGGCTTGTCGCTTTTTCGGCTATGACAAATTGCACAGGATGATTCAGCATAGGCAATCGTCTCACCATCTTCCTCTACCCATGCATCTACCTGCGGGTTAGATTTTTTTAAGGCGCTAGCCATGCTATTCAAAATAAATTTAATGCGTTGCTTCTGCGGCAAAAGCTTTAGGGCTGTTCCCGCAACGCCAAGAAGTGCAGCCTGCTCGTTGACAGCATATTGAAAGGATGCTTTCCCAATCCTTTGCAGCATACCGCGTCCACCACGCCCATAAAACTCTTCAATAGCCTGATTAAAACGAGCATATTCAGAGGCCTCGATGCCTGGCTCAAGATTATCGGGAGGTAGATTATTCACAAAACGGTCTAAATTGCTCACGCGTAAAATGGCATTCAAGCCGTTTGTTCCCATCACCTCTTCAGCAGAAGATAATGCCTGCCGTACAATTGTGTTGACGATTACTGCATCCTTACGATGTCCCATTACGCCTCCTTTCCTTGCCCATTCTTGTAAATCTGAAAAGTAAATAAGGGATACTCTTCCTCCGTAGGCTCAAAACCATTCTTTGTATAAAGGGCTATTGAACGCTTATTTTTGCTTTGTGTGTTTACACTAAGTTGTTTTATGTTTTTTTTGAGTAATTTTTTGAGGAGATCACCGAGAATT
>NZ_CEYOSI010000162.1:0-8332 GCF_982879505.1 Candidatus Desulfolinea nitratireducens | reverse complement strand
GCCTCCGCTCCTGCGGAAAGGATCTTTGAAGAATACGGTTTCACGGTTGAAAATGTAATTGCACGTACACGTGAGATTCTTAAATAAATGGATTTCAATACCCTATACGGTTTTATTTTGATTGGCGCGGGACTTTATGGATTGCGTGCAGCATATTTGGGAATGGATATTGAGAAATCTGAAACTCCGAGATTTAGCAGGAAAACTTCTCGTGTGATATATGCGGCGACAGGGATTGTTCTGATCATATTTGGCATTTTGAGACTGAATTAAAGGTGAAAATGAAAATAGCAATAGCTTGCGATCATGGCGGTTATCCTCTCAAGCAGACATTGATAGATGTTGTTCGAGCAGCGGGGCATGAGCCAATTGATCTTGGTACGGATAGCATGGAAAGTGTGGATTATCCTGATTTTGCAGAAAAGCTCGGACGCGTGATCCAGGCCGGCGGGGCCCAACGTGGAATCCTGCTGTGCGGATCGGGTGTGGGCGCGAATATCGCTGCCAATAAAATGCAGGGTGTTTATGCAGGGATTTGCCATGATACCTATTCGGCGCATCAGGGAGTGGAACATGACGATATGAATGTGCTTTGCCTGGGCGCAAGAATTATTGGGCCTGAGCCAGTAAAGGAAATTGTGGCAGCTTTTTTGGGTGCGCGATTCCTCGGAAATGACCCCGGGGAAGAACGACATGCAAGGAGAGTAAAAAAAGTTCGAAAGTTGGAAAGTTGAATGGTTTGAATGTTGGGGTTTCAAACTTGGAAAATATCAATCTAAAAAAACTCATTTTGGAGCAGGAGCATTATGCCGACCATTCGGCGATTTGAAGAAATTGAAGCGTGGAAAACAGCACGTGAATTAACGAAACTGATCTATGCCATGTCAAACCAAGGAAAATTTGAACGAGATTTTTGGATTGAGAGATCAAATTCGTCGTGCTTCAGTTTCGGTGATGAGCAATATCGCTGAAGGTTTTGAGAGCAAAACTCAGCCGCAATTTATAAAATATCTTGGATACGCAAAAGCCTCTGCGGGAGAAGTGCGGTCTCAACTTTATGTCACGCGCGATCTTGAATATATTTCAGAAAATGATTTCAAAAAGGCATTTACCCTTGTAGAAAGAGCATCTGGCCAAATTGCCAGATTTATTGCTTATCTTGAAAGCCACCCTAAATCACGCCAGGTACGCGAAGGTTTTGATACCTACGAAGTCTAACCTTCTAACATTTTAACCTTTGAACATTCAAACATTTTTACAATCGAAACGGTGAATCTATGAACCCCATAAAAGAACTAACCAGCTTTGGTCAATCCATTTGGTACGATAATATCCAGCGAAAACTATTGGAAAACGGTGAACTGGCTGCGATGATCGAACGCGGCGATATTCGCGGTGTGACATCCAACCCGAGCATTTTTCAGAACGCCATTGCAAAATCGAACGATTACGATGCTGCCCTAATTCCAATGGCAAAGGCAGGCGAGGACGCTGAATCGATCTTCTGGGAACTGGCGATTAAAGATATCCAGGATGCCTGCGATATATTTACAGCTCTTTATGAAGAAAGCGAAGGTGGTGATGGCTACGTTTCGCTCGAGGTCAGCCCTTATTTGGCAAACGAAACCAAAGGCACTGTCACACAGGCGGCGGAACTCTGGGAGCGGGTCAATCGCCCTAATTTGATGATCAAAATTCCGGCCACAAAGGCAGGCCTCCCGGCCATACGCCAGACGATTGCGGCAGGGATCAATGTCAACGTCACCCTTATCTTTTCGATTGAACGATACCGCGAAGTGATGGATGCTTATATGTCTGGTCTTGAGGATCGCATTCTTGCCGAAAATAATGAGGGCAGCATTGAGCGCGTCCATTCTGTGGCATCTTTCTTCATCTCCCGCCTGGATAGCATTATTGATAAACAGCTTCCCGCCAATTCGCCCTTGCGCGGAAAAATTGCCATCGCGAATGCCAAATTAGCCTTTGAGGCTTTCCAGGAGATTACCAGCGGTGTTCGGTTTGGCAAACTTCAGCTTGCTCGTGCAAACTATCAGCGTCCGCTTTGGGCTTCCACCAGTACCAAAGATCCCTCATACCCTGACACGCTCTATATTGATGAGTTGATCGGGCCGGCGACGGTCAACACTGTCCCGCCGAAAACCCTCGAGGCATTCAAGGATCATGGCACAGCGTCTGTGACTCTGACCCGTGATCTTGATGGGGCGTATCAAGCCATCGCCGACCTGGAAGCGGCTGGCATTTCTCTGGATCAGGCAACGCAGGATTTGGAAGACCAGGGTGTCAAAGCATTTGCGGATGCATTTACCGGTCTCCTGGAAACAATTGAGGAGCGACGACGTGACGCAGCTTAAAGAATTGCAGGCTTCCGTCTCCAAGCGGATCGCCCAACTCAAAGCTGATTCCGTTAATTCCCGTCTATGGGCGCATGACCCGACCCTGTGGACGGATGATCCCGTAGGACAAGCTGAGGTCAAACATCGCCTTGGCTGGCTTGATCTGCCAGAGACATCCCGTGATTTAGCAAAAGAAGCAACAGCCTTTGCTCAGGAAGTCAAAGATTCAGGAATTACAAAGACATTATTACTCGGGATGGGTGGCTCCTCCCTCGGCCCCGAAGTGATGTCATTAATCTTCAACCTTAAACCTGGAAAATTTGCCATCCTGGATTCAACCGATCCTGCCCAGGTTGCCGAAGCCGCGCAAAACTTCCCGCCAACTGAGACTCTCTATATCGTTGCCAGCAAATCTGGCGGCACGGCAGAGACCATGTCTGCGTTTTACTATTTCTGGGAGCAAAGCGGCGGTGATGGGAGTCGCTTCATTGCCATCACCGATGCTGGATCCGGTCTGGAGAAACTTGCCAGGGAAAGCAATTTCCGCAAGATTTTCCTTGCCGATTCAAACGTAGGCGGACGCTACTCTGCGCTGACTGCCTTCGGTCTTGTTCCCGCCGCGCTGATGGGGGTTGATCTGGATCGCGCTTTGGATTCTGCAGCAGAGATGATGGCTCACTGTGCAGTCTCTGAGCGAAGCGAAGCGCAGACGAAGGGTGGGTCAGCCAACAATCCCGGCATATTATTGGGGGCAGTGATGGGGGAAGCCGCTCTGGCTGGTCGTGATAAATTAACCCTGATCACAGATACTTCCTTTAATTCATTCGGCGCCTGGGCAGAGCAGCTCATCGCGGAATCGACCGGCAAAGAGGGGAAGGGGATTATCCCGGTGGATGGTGAATCCCTCCTTGCTGCAGATAAATACGAAGAAGATCGCCTCTTTGTTTATCTCCGCCAGGATGGCGCGCATGATGAATTAATTAAGCAGCTTGGAGTGCAAAACCATCCAATCGTAGTAATCCCCATCACGAATCACTATTCACTCTTCACAGAGTTTTATCGCTGGGAATACGCAACGGCCATCGCCTGTCATATTCTCGGGGTAAATGCCTTTGACCAGCCCAATGTTGAGGCCGCAAAGATCGAAGCGCGAGCCCAAATTGATGCGTATAACCAGAATGGCATGTTGGATGAGGGGCAACCCGTTTGGGAGCAGGATGGCGTCAAACTCTATGCAGATTTTGAGATAAGGGAGGCAGACCTGAGCTCCGCGTTTGATTCCTTTTTGGCACAGGGGCAGGAAAGTGATTATGTTGCCCTCCAGGCTTATTTGCCACGCAATCCGCAAACAGGCGCATCCCTCAAAAAGCTTCGTGATTTTATCCAGGGTAAAACCGGACTTGCGACCACGCTCGGATATGGTCCACGCTTCCTGCACTCGACGGGTCAGCTGCATAAGGGCGGGGCGAATAATGGAATTTTTATCCAGATCACGATGGATGCGGAGACTGATATAGAGATTCCAGCACAGGGAATGAGTTTTGGCACACTTGAACGGGCACAGACTCTTGGCGATTTTTCTGCGTTGCTTGCCTCGGGTCGACGTGTGCTGCGGGTCCATTTGCCATCACTGGATAAGCTGTCTCAATTACAGTGAAAATTATATGACTGAAAAATCTCGTCCTTCGTGGCGGGATTATGTTTTAAGAATATTGGAACTATAATGAAAAAGCTAAACGAATTTAGTTGTGTGGCCTGCCATGGAGATACACCAACATTGCCCTCCCTTGAAATTGCGATGCTTTTACCTGAGGTGCCAGATTGGCAATTGATCGAAGTAGATGGTGTCCAGAGACTGGAAAGAAGTTTCTCTTTCAAGAACTTTAGAAATGCCCTGGAATTCACAAATCGTGTGGGGGAAGAAGCTGAAAGGGAAGGTCATCATCCGCGAATAATTACCGAATGGGGGAGCGTGAAAATCCAGTGGTGGACCTACGCGATTAACGGGTTACACAAAAACGATTTCATCATGGCTGCAAAGACAGATTCTTTATAGGTTTCTTTGCGGATTAATTAAAGGGAGGTTTCATTGGGGCCGGTAACCAGTAAGGATAGCCTCGGGGCAAAAGCGACGAATTTCTTTGGGTTGGGATTGGGGTTGATCGCCTCACTTTTTAGCATTCGTTTGATCGTTGATACAAGTTTTCGGATGCTTTACCCCTTTGTCCCCCAGTTTTCTGAAGGTCTGGAAGTCAGCATTTCTGTTTTTGGCTGGCTTTTGATGATTCGTTCGGCCTCTGCATTTTTTAGCCCGCTGATTGGGACCTTGGCCGATCGATATGGGCGTCGCAAGATCATGGCTTTTGCCTTGCTTTCCCAGACTTTGGGGTTGGTTGGAATTGCCTTCTCATCAGGATGGTGGGCTGCAATCCCGATCCTTTTTTGTGGTTTGGCAGTCAACGCCTTCTTACCCGCCCAACAGGCATATATCAGCGATTTGGCTCCATTTGAAAGACGCGGACGTGCTCTGGCATCCATCGATATTGCTTTTGCGGTATCCGGGATGGTGATGATGCCTGTCATTGGCTGGGCGATCAATATCTATGGTTGGCAGACACCCTTTTTTGGACTAAGCGCATTGAGCATTGTTGCTGCCATTTTGACCTGGGTTTACTTGCCAGAAACAAAGTCACGTACGCAAGGGGGAAAAGCAGAAAATGGTATGAGGCAATTATTGCGAAAAAGAAATATCCAGGCATCGCTTGGCGTGGCAATCCTGCTTTTTATCGGGGTGGGCATTTTTATGACTTTTTGGGGTATCTGGCTGAGTGCAGATTTTGGTTTTGATGCTCTTGATCTGGGTTTGATGGCGCAACAAATTGGAATTGCAGAGCTGTTGGGGGCGATTCTTGCGGGACTAATTGTTGATCGTCTTGGTAAACGCCGGACCAGTTTGATCGGCGTTGCTATTTCGGCGATCATGTTTGCCTCCATCCCTCTGGCTCGCGAAAATCTGCTTGTAATTCGGATTCTTTTGGTTGCCACCGTTTTTTGGATCGAGTATTCCATCGTAGCATTATTCCCTTTGTATGGGGAGCAGGCCCCGAATGCGCGGGCAACCATTTTTGCGTTGATTGCGCTGGGCAATGGGATTGGTTTGGCTATTGGACCTATTCTCACCACCAGCTTGTGGGCATGGCGTGGTCTTGGAGCAATTACGCTTGTCGCCAGTGTCAGTTTTGCGTTAGCGGCTGGGTTGATTTGGGCGTTCTTGAACGATGCTGTTGAATAGAAAAAGAATAAGGAATTAGCTCCCATGAGCTCATGATAAAATGGTTTTTGCCTTGGCTGCCATTATCGCATTTAGTCAGCTCTAAAAATTTAAAAAAATCCGCCAATTATCCCCATCTTGTATTGATGATATTTTTAATTAATAGGAGAAATACTATCTGAGCGGATATTTGTAAGGTATGGGAATCCTTGTTACAATCGTGAAGACCTTACCCAAATATCATTTGAGGGGAAGCGAATATGACCATAGAAAAACTTTTGCTGGAAGGAATTTCCGCCTGGAAGTCAGGGGATAGCACGAGGGCGGCATCGTTGCTTGCCCAGGTTGTACAGGCGGATCCTCGATCAGCTGAGGGTTGGTATTGGCTGGGAAAATCCGTGTCATCTTCTGAAAAGAAGATCTATTGTTTTCGGTGGGTATTAAAAATTTCTCCTGATCACATTGAAGCGCGGGAAGAATTGGAGCTGATAGGCTACCTGAAGCCTGAAACCCCCAGGATAAACCCCCCATCTATATTTGAGCCGGTTCCCACATCAACCTTATTTCCTGAAACTGAAACAACATTTCCCCGTTCTGCTGAACCTGATAGTTCTGTTTTTCAAGAGGGCGGTGAGGAAGAGTCCGGTTCTGATAAAAAGCCCCCATATTTTTTTGAGGAGCCTGTGGATAAGGAAAATTTAGCTGGGGATGTTGATGATAGTGAAGAAAAGAGTTTCAGCAAACCCGGGAAAAATATAAAAAGAGGACAAAAAGTTATATTAGCCATCCTGGGTATAATTGCTGTTTTTTCTATCGCAGGTGTTTTTACTTTTTATTTACTGCAAACTGAATTGATGGATGAAATAAATTTGGCCATATTGCCATCCACTGTTACACCTTATTCCTCACCGACCCCAATAGCAACGATAATTCCTACAGCGACGCCATTACCTTTTTCTGCGTTGGATGCGAAGGGTTATTTATCTGAATTTGAACCATCTGAGTGTAGTTTTGAAATTCCTGAGGGTACAAAGGTGGATTGTGGTTTCGTAATTGTCCCTGAGAATCGCTATGGGGATGTGGAAAAAAGAATTCGTTTGGCGGTGGCTATATATCGTGGTACCGATAATTCCGCAACGCCTGTTATTTATTTACAGGGAGGTCCGGGGCAGGAGGCCATTGAGTTCATGAGCAAATATTTTTATTGGACTATTGCCCCTTTTGTAGCAGAACGTGATTTTATACTATTAGATCAACGCGGAATGGGTCTTTCTGAACCGAACCTTGATTGCCCCCAACTAGATGAAATTTACGAGGCTGATGCTGCCGATGAAATTTCCCTGGAGAGTAGAGAAGAGCAATACTTAACGGCATTTGAGGATTGTAGGGATAGATTGGTTTCGCAGGGTGTACATCTATCATCCTATAATACAATGGAAAACGCAGCAGATGTTAAAGATGTAATTTTGACCCTGGGGTACGAAGAAGCCATACTTTTTGGGGTATCCTACGGCACGCGATTGGCACAAGTTGTCATGCGCGAAAATCCTGAGGTCGTATCTGCTGCTGTTCTTGATTCAGTTTTGCCAATTGAAGGCAGGGTTTTTAACGAAAGCGCAAAAATTGCACAAGCCTCTCTGGAAACTTTATTTGCTGGCTGCGCAGCGAGCTCGAAATGTCGCTTTGCTTATCCTGATCTTGAAGATGATTTGCGGGTATTAGTGAAACAGCTCCAGGAAAAACCACTCTATACAAGCATTTTTGGCTATGATGAAGATGATTATAGCCATAGCGTAAATGGTGTGGAATTTATGAGTACAATATTATGGGCGATGCGTGATCCTGATCTTCAAGGAGTTATTCCTCAGGCAATTGAGCGTGCAAAGGCGGGAGAAACAAATATGCTTGGTTTTATTTTATCTTTTCCTGTAAATGCGGTAAACGATATCAATCTTGGATCATACCTTTCTATTAATTGTCGCGAGCAAGTCTACGCCTCTACACCAAAAGAAGTTGGCGATGACCTGGCCTCCTATCCCGACACTGAAGCGATTGGTTTGTCCTGGGTTTATGGTGACCCAAATTTTATATTTGATCTTTGTGATACCTGGCAGGTTGAAGGAATCCGGCCAAACGAAAATGATGCTGTCTCTGGCGACATCCCAACGCTGGTTATGGCAGGGGAATACGATTCAACGACTCCGCCTTTTTGGGCAAAGCAGGTCTCAGCGCGGTTGAGCCGCTCAATATACGTCGAGTTTCCCGGGCAGGGGCATGGTGTTGCCTTTAGTCAAAATTCTGTCTGCCCTCAGAAAATTCTTCAAAGTTTTTTGGCTAACCCAGAAATGGTGCCTGACACTTCTTGTGCAGCAGATATGCCCTCTCCCGAATTTTCTGTTCCCTATGAAGGAGAGCCACCGCTCAATTTGATTCCGATAGCCAGTGAATTATCTGGAATTGTTACTGTCGCCCCCCTGAGTTGGACCAGAGATGGAGACTCTGCTACTTTTCGTAGAGAATCATCCACCTGGGATATGACCAGCGTTAGCGTAATGCAGGTCGGGCTTGATTTTGATACGCTGATGGGCATTATCGTAGGAGATTTTGAGGGGATAGGATTAGATAGTTTTCCGCATATAGTTGGTGAAGTAGAAGCAAATGGACTAACCTGGGAGCTATACAAAACATCGCTGATCGCACTACCAGT
>NZ_CEYOSI010000161.1:5758-8419 GCF_982879505.1 Candidatus Desulfolinea nitratireducens | reverse complement strand
TCAATTCAGCATAGGTTAGCATGACCCTATTTTACTATTACGGATAATGTCTATTATATGACACAGGCCCGGATGGGATCTATGACAACGCCGACGACGTTGGGGTTATTACCACGACGTTGACGGACAGCTCGGGCTACTATACCTTTTCAGATATAGCGCCGGGTAATTACGTGGTTTTGGAGACCAACCTGAGCGGCTATGATAGCACGGCTGATAAAGACACCACTGCGAGTTGTGGCGTGGTTGGAAATCCCACGACAGACTGCGATATTATCGCTGTTACCCTGGCTTACCGAACGGATAATAATGGCAACGACTTCCTGGATACCAGCGGCACGGTCGGCAATTATATCTGGAATGATATCAATGGAGATGGTATTCAGAATGAATTAGACTCAGGTATTGAGAATGTGACAGTTGAATTGATTTACTATGGTCTAGATGGTGTTCCCGGTGGCGGTGATGATGTTTCGACTACGACCACTACAGACGCAGACGGTGCCTATCAATTTATTGGTCTGGCAGCAGGCAATTACCAGGTTAACGTCACGACAAGTTACACCCAAACCGGTGATCCGGATGAACCAGGAGTAACTTGCGGAAGCTGTGATAATTCGCACCTGATAACTTTAACTACTGGTGAAAACTATGATAGTGCCGATTTTGGCTACCAAGGCACTGCATCACTGGGCAATTTTGTCTGGTTTGATGTCAATGCCGATAGCAATCAGGATGGTGGAAGTGAAATCGGTCTCGATGGTGCGGTGCTCTACCTGGATTTGAATGAGAACGGTAGCAAGGATTCTGGAGAACCTGAGGCCACCACTGCAAGCGGGGGCACATATCTTTTTGAGAAACTGGTTGCTGGAACCTACACAGTTTCCATCCATAGTGGCGTGCCGGGATATTTTGCAACAATTGAAGAGCTCATTGTCTCGTTATCCGATGGGGATAATTATGTGCTTGCAGATTTTCCACAGGTGAAAATTATTGAAAAAAGTGTTTTGGTTAATGGGGTTGTTAGCTCCAGCGCAAACCCTGGCGATACCTTGACCTATACCATCAAGGCGAATTACCCGGGCAGTGCATTACTGAGCAACGTAACCATAACCGATGTTATACCAACAGGAACGAACTATGTGGGTGATAGCGATACCCCAGAATCAGTAGCAGCTAGTGAGCCAGCAGATGGCGGTACCGGCACTCTTACCTGGGAGTTGGGCAGCAATACGGGTGGCACGGTCGGTATAGTTACTATCGCGCCTGTAGCAGGCTCAGTTACGCTCACGGCTACGCAAGATACATTCCTTGATCAAGATAAACCAGGCGATACCCAGAATGGTGCCGAACTCAAGATGAAAAACCAAAGCAACAAGGAAAAACACGCGCTTGTTGAATTTGATCTCACCAATTTCGGGAGTATTCCAGCAGGAGCGAGTACTGATAACGCCTATTTGATCATGGCAGCTACCAGTAATAAGAGTAAAACCGTCAATATCTACCGCGTAATCAAATCATGGGACGAATCAGCCACATGGAACTCTTGGTACGGCGCTGGAACAGAATACGATAGCACTGCGGAGGGAACCATTATCGACGCGGCCGTAGGCTCTCAGACCTCTACAGATATTTTACCTTTGGTGCAGGAATGGGATGGGGGTACCGCTAACGAAGGCATTGTCTTAATTTCAACAGCCGCTAATAACGATGAATCAAAATTCTCATCTAGCGAAGGTGCTACAGCTCCTGAAATACAGGTTAATTATACGCTTCCAGGCATAACGAGAAACGCCAGCTTAAGTGCTGCCCCCACAATGGTAAATGCTGGCGATAACATCACGATTACCTTATCTCTGGATAGTACGGAAGATATTGCTAGTTTTTCTCCCGGTACTCCAACAGCCAGTGGCGATGCAGACTGCTCTGGTAGTTCTGCCCCTACTGCTGAACCGGTAACTGCCGGTACCACAACTACCTTTACTTGGACTTGTGTTGTCACTGCCGTAACCTCCCCCGGCAGTGCTACTTTTACAATAGACCCTGATGCAGGCAGCATCTGGAACTTGGCCACCTCAAACAGCGTGTTGGTCGTTCCCGACCTGACTTTCCAGGTTACAGTCGATACCCCCGTAACCCTGTCAAGTGTCACAAACACAGCCAAAATAAAGTCTGATAGTGTTATCCCGGAAACCCCGAGTAACGAGGTGGAAACTACCCTGCCTGATCCTCCGACAATAGAGAAAGTCTTTAATCCTGATCCGATCGCCGTCAATGGCACCAGTACGCTGACCTTTACCATCACCAACCCCAATGCTGGTCTGGCTCTGACAGGTGTCTCTTTTACAGATAGTTTACCTACAGATGTGAAAGTTGCTAGCATCCCGAATGAAAGTACAACAGACTGCGGTTCACTAACTTTTTCGCCCGCTGCGAATGATACGACATTGAATTTCTCGGATGGCTCAATAGCAGTGAGTGGCACTTGTACAGTTTCAGTGGATGTTACCGCTACCACCGTAGGAGCAAAAGACAACACCAGTGGAGCGATAACGTCAACCGAAGTGACCGGCATCGATACAGCATCTGATACCTTGAATGTAATTACGCCCGCGATCCAGATCGGAAAGACCCCGGCGACGCAGACGATCGTTTCAGGTG
>NZ_CEYOSI010000161.1:0-5658 GCF_982879505.1 Candidatus Desulfolinea nitratireducens | reverse complement strand
CACGACCTACGAGGACGACGACACGGCGGATGTGACGATAGAGACGCCCGCGATCCAGATCGGAAAGACCCCGGCGACGCAGACGATCGTTTCAGGTGGTACGGCGAGCTTCACCTTGACGGTGACGAACCCTGGCGATGTTTCGCTGACGAATATCGTGGTGACAGATGCTCAATGCACCACGGGCCCGACCTACACGGGTGGGGACGACGGCGATAATATCCTGCAAACGACGGAAAGCTGGACGTACAGTTGTGATGTCGCTGGTGAGACAGCGGACTTCACGAACACGGCGGAAGTCGATGGCGACTACAGCGGCACGACCTACGAGGACGACGACACGGCGGATGTGACGATAGAGACGCCCGCGATCGGCCTCGCGAAACGCTTAGTAAGTGCCGATCGTGTTAGTGCGGGCACATTCGATGTAGTCTTTGACCTCCTGGTCGAAAACTATGGCAATGTTGCCTTGAGTAATTTGCAGGTCGTTGATAACCTTAGCGCGACTTTCCCTGCACCGACGACTTTCACAAATGTGAATATAAGCAGCACAGCCTTTACTGTCAATGGCAGTTATGATGGCAGTAGCGATACCGATCTTTTGGCAGGTACAGATACGCTGGCTGTTGGGGCTTCTGGCGCAATCAGGATAGAAGTACGCGTTATCCCTAATAAAATAAGCTTTGAGAATATTGCCTTTGCTTATGGTGAGCCGCCGAGTGGTCCACCAGCAACAGATAACTCTACAGACGGTGATGACCCCGACCCGGATAATGATGGTCCAGGAAATAATGACGACCCCACTCCTGTAAACTTTGGGGCAAATATTTTTGATCCACCCTTTGGTTTCAAATCACTCGATGCTAATGGGCTGCCGATTTTGGAATGGACAATGATCTGGATCAATGATAATAACTTCCCATCAGTTGCCGCTGTTAGCGACCCCATCCCTGTAGGAACGACTTATGAAGTCGCTGGTGGTGTAACCTGTACAACGGATAGTGCTGTTGAGGCGGTTCCTGACGCGGAAACAACAACAACCTTATGTGATTATGAAGCGCCAACAACAACCTACCCGCGTGGACGTATTATCTGGGAAGGCTCTCTGGGGCCTGATCTTGGCGCTACAGATCAGACTGACGCAAATGATGAACTCTATATCACCTTCTCTGTCAGGGTCAATGATGGAGTCAGCCAGGTTCAAAACATAGCCACGATAGATGCGGATTTGAATAACAACTCAAACAGGACCGACCCAGGCGAGCAAACAGTTGCCTCTGCATCCGCTTCGTGGCAGGCTAATAACTCATCAGGAGGTGGTTCGGGTGGCGGTTCGTCCAACTCATCCAACTCACCTGGCGCCCTGCCTGCAACAGGCTTTGCCCCTGGCAGAGTCAGCGCTGTTTCAGGTAGCAAAGCACCAGAAAATAATCCTGCTGCGACAATGGAATTGGAAATTCCTGCGCTTGGGGTCAGAATCCCGATCGTGGGCGTACCCGAAACTGCACAAGGTTGGAATGTCGATTGGCTCTGGGAGCAAGCCGGATGGCTGCAGGGAACCGCCTTCCCCACCTGGACGGGTAATAGCGTCCTGACCAGTCATGTCTATTTGCCAAACGGTTTACCGGGCCCCTTTGTCGATCTGAAGACCTTGCGCTGGGGTGATGAGATCATCATCCATGCCTATGGCTTCCGTTACGTCTATCAGGTCCAGGCAGTCCGCTATGTTCTGCCCAACAATACCTCGGTGCTGGATCACAAGGATCAATCTACGCTGACATTGCTGACATGTGCAGGTTATGACGAACCCAAAGATAGTTACAGGTATAGGGTGGCAGTAGAGACGATCCGTCTATTTGCTGAGAAAGAATAACAGCTAATTAATTAGCAAGCCCTCTGCATTCAAAAATGCAGAGGGCTTTTTTTTATATTTGATGAAATCTGGGATTAAGAATTGGGCGTAGTACGATTTTTCGAACAGGAGTACAAATCTCAACTAAGACAGAAGCGGATTTTTTTCTGGATTTCAAGCTTGCTTCCGTTTATGATCTGCCAGTTGCACCAGTGAGAGAGTCTGAAAACTCATTATTAACCACTGATAAAAAGGATTGGGAAGGCAATCTCTCTATATATTCTATTCCCTATAAATCAATGGACATCCGTGTTTATCTGTGGTGAGCAGGCAGACCTAAAACACTTGGGCATAAATAAGCACCAAGCCTGAAAATCAATAGTTTTCATTGCCTGATAGCAGCGCTCCGCGTTGCGGACGAAGGAACTTAGGCGTTATTTACGCCATACTGTACCAGAGACTTTTTAGACAGTTTCTACCTTATTAGGCGATAGCCAGAGATGGTAAATTGATCTGTTGGCCTGGTACTAATGGCGTGTCTGGCGCAATCTGATTTGCATCGGCGAGGCTTGCGGGGGAGATTTTCCAGTCAAAGGCAATCGTTTCAAGGGTCTCACCCCAGCGGACAGTATATTCTCTCGAGATCCCATCATGATGATAGGTGATCCATTTCCAGCGGAAAACGTCAAAGCCGTGTCGGCCAGTGAAACCATAACCATGATTATCCCACTCATAATTGATCACACCACTTTCCAGATCACCGGGGGTGTATAAAGTGATCTCACGAATAAAACAGTCATTGATGCCATCCTGATTTTGGATCATATTGGTAATTGATAAGCGTTCATTATTATTGCCAATTCCCACCACCATAAAAATATGGGAAAATCGCCCATCAGCTTTCGACCATTGACCTGAGGTAGCATAAGAGAAGAGAATATCGCCCGTAAAAAGATTTCCTTTATTTTCAAAATCGTACCCGGCCATTTTCTCATCTGTTTCCACAACCAGATCAAAAGTTTCCGGATCAAATCCGTTCCATGGGCGGCCATACCAATATCGCGGGTTGGCGTTGATAAATAGCCTGGCATCTGCATCGTAACTGCCAATCCGATAAGGGAAACTATTCGCATCGTAATTGATCTGCCAGGTCAGCGGTCCGCACATGGATGCAGCATCCCACCAACCAATCTCTTCTTGTGAGACTCGATTTGCTTCCAGGCAATCACCTGCCAAATATTTTCTACCAGCCTCCAAATAATCAGGCATCTGCCAGTCAAGGTCAAAGATATCCACGAGGGTTTCATTACTTACATATCCTTCATCGATCATCCAGTGGCAGGGTAATTTTTTTGAAACGGACACGATTGTATCGTCACCAGGAAGGCCATCTTTTTGCCAATAGGCACTGAGATAATCACCCCAAATGCTGTCCTCTACTCCTGGGATCATGGGAATGGCAAGTAGTCGAAATATACCGCCGTAGGAGCGGAGCCAAACAGCAAATCCATTTTGCAGGAAGATCGCAACGGTCTGGTCACCCTTATAGGAAAATGGGGGTTGGTATTCATTGATCCCAAATTCGTATACGAACGGATCATCAGCCGTTTCGATCAGCAAACCCATGCGCCCATTCCAGATATAAGTGATGCGCTTTTCTTCCAGGTTAAGGGTAGCCCCCAGCTCTTCTTGAACCTTTGCCAGCATTTCTTCGCGAGACGAGCTTGGTCGCACGGCATTGCAACCTGCCGGGTTATTAAAAGCATATTGTCTTGATTGAGTTTTTTTGCCGCTTTTAGCTAATGGTCGATCCAGAAACGCTCGTCGAAACAGATTGTTTTGGGGAGATGATGACAATTCTATATTGCCGAAGGCCCCTTCTTCTTTGGCAAGAGATTTTTCATGATTAACGTTCTGACTTCCCAGCATTGGTGCGAAAAATGAACTTGCCAGATACAGGGAGATGGTTGATATTAGGGTGAATTTCAGCATGACATTCCTCTTTTTCTAAAGAAAACGGGCATGGATCCAAGCTATAAACCAAGCCTTTGCGAAGGAATGTCTCAAACCAATAGTGAAAAACACTTTGGCAATATTGCTTTGATAGACTTTCGGCGGCTTGGCAGTCATGTCCGGAGAAGGATTTAGACCCATAGCTTTGCGTCCCTGCCTTTCGACAGGTTTGCCGTTATCGATGTCGGATTCTCTAATTACACCTCGTTGGTTAGTAAAATAAAAAACAGGCCAGGGACGTGATCCCAAGCCTGCCGGTCAGCTATACAATAGCAGAACGTATAAATTGTAAAAGACTTTCGGCGGCTTGGCGATCATATCCGGAGAAGGATTTAGACCCATAGCTTTGCGTCCCTGCCTTTCAACAGGTTTGCCATTATCGATGTCAATAACTTTTTTCTAAAATGCGCTCCTTGATAAAAAGAAATCTGATAACAGTATACTCAATTTATACACAAAGAACCTTACAAACACCAGACAAAATATCCGGTCCTGGAGCAATAAAACAAGCTTACGAAGTGTTAAAACTCATCATATCTCGTAGTGGCGATTTTAGTCGCGCTGAAGGGCTAACGCTAAAGTGTGCCAAGCGGAGCCCTAACTACTACCGTAATTCTCGCCAGGGTGCCAGCCACCCGAAGTTTTAACTTCAACCGATAGATGTTGGGCTCAAGAAAACTCCCCCTGCAATTCTTTTCCATATAAGCGATGCGTTTTATAAAAATCAATCCCGAAATTGCGCATCTCACGCAGCATATTCTCATTCTCGGTGCGGATCTGCACGATCTCGGCATGCTTGAACTGACCGCTTTCGGTAGCGGATTTGTAAATTTCACTAAAGAGAATGGCCGTACCGCCCAGACCCCGATATTTCTCAAGCAAGCCTGCCCCATTGAAGTTGAGCCAGTCGGTGCTCTTGCGTTCGAGCAGCGCAGTAATCCAGCCAAAAGGAAGCAACTTGCCGCGTACCTTTTGAATGGCTGCCGATATATCGGGGTAGGATAAAACAAAGCCAACAGGATCATCCTCTTTCATGACGACCTTGATCAATCTCGGGTCGGCAATCCAGAGCAATTGCTCACCCAAGGATTCGACCTCTTCATCCGTGACCGGAACATTCGTCCCGGCATCGCCGAGAGAGCCATTATATAAATCCTTCAGATGAGGCAGTAAGGCACGTAATTCCTTGCGGGTGCGGTAGCGGGCAACGTGCAGGCCTCGTCGTTTTTGAACGCGCGCAGATAGCTCATGAATACGTTCAGGGAAAACTATCTGGGAATCGATATAGCCAGAATAGGTTTCCCGATTCATGCTGAAGCCTTCCCGCTCGACCAATTGAAGATAATATTCGGGGTTATAGGGCTGTCCAAAAGCAGGGCGATGCTCGAATCCCTTCGCGAGCAGACCATTCCCGTCCATGGGTGTAAAGCCATGTGGACCGAGAATCTTATTCAGGCCGCGCGCGCGTGACCATTGGCTTGCTGCCGCGAAAAGGGCAGTGGATACAGCCTCATCATCCACCGTTTCAAAGAGATAGAAGAAGGCAGTTTTCTCACCCCGAAAATCGTTGTAGCGGCGGTTATCCATCACGCAGATCCGCCCGAGCGGAGTTCCGTTTTGACGGGCGATAAAGAAGGCCGCCTCCGAATGTTCATAAAACGGGAACCGGTTTTGGTCAAGGACGAGACGGGCATCCCCGGCCAATGGCGGAACCCACTGGGTATTATCGCGATAGATATGAAAGGGCAGATCCAAAAAATCCTGAACCTGCCTTTTGTTATTTAGATCGATTT
>NZ_CEYOSI010000160.1:3691-8445 GCF_982879505.1 Candidatus Desulfolinea nitratireducens | reverse complement strand
TTTGCTTTATACTATCCCTGACTTTCAACAAACCATGGAGAAAAAATGAGCCTGCTCTTTACCCCCGAAAAAATTGGAAACCTGGAAGTACCCAATCGCATCCTGCGTTCAGCAACCGCCGAACTAATGGCAAGTAATCTGGATGGCAAACCCAGAGAGCAGCTAAAATCCCTTTGGGTTGCGCTTGCCAAAGGCGGGACGGGCCTGATCATCACCGGGCATATGTATGTCCATCCCTCTGGAAAATGCCACCCTGAAATGGCGGGGATCTACTCAGACGAGCTGATCCCATCGCTAAAAGGATGCGTAGATGCTGTCCACGAAGCTGGCGGAAAGATCGCTGTACAGATCAATCATGGCGGGATGCAGTGTGATCCAAGAGCTGTAAATGGAACCATCGCCCCCTCTGCAATTGAGGATGATTTTCTCGATCAACCTGCCCGTGAGATGAGCACCGATGAGATCGAAATGCTGGTCGATGCCTATGGGCAGGCTGCACGCAGGGTTAAGGAGGCCGGTTTCGATGGGGTGCAGATCCATGCCGCGCACGGCTATCTGGTCAACCAATTTATCTCGCCCTATACCAATAAACGAACCGATAAATGGGGCGGTGATCTTCAGGGGCGGACGCGCTTCTTCAGAGAAGTGACCCGTTCTGTCCGTGAGCAGGTCGGGGCTGAATACCCGGTCTTCGTCAAATTCGGGATGGAAGATGGTCTGGAGGGCGGCTTAACTGCCGAGGAGGGCGCCGAGGTGATCTCCATGATGGCTGAGATGGGGCTGGATGGACTTGAGATCAGCGGTGGGATTGAGGCGAATAATGTTCGCAAAGGGATCAGAAATCCATCTCGAGAGGCGTATTTTCGTCCCCTGGTTCAACTTGCCCGCGAAAAAACCGATTTACCCCTGATTATGGTTGGGGGGATGCGCTCGAAAGGGGTAATGGAAGAAGTCTTATCCAGCGGAGATGCGGATTTTATTGCCTTATGTCGTCCTTTGATCAATGAGCCAAACTTCCCCAATCTGATGAAAGCAGGAGAACAAGAAACCTCCGGGTGCATCTCCTCTTCAAATTGTTGGACGGAGGTTATGGGAGAGGGAATTTCCTGTAAATGCCCTCCGCTGAAGGTCTGAGCTGATATTCCTTCTCAATCAGGGGGGATTAATCTCTAAAGGGGCTTTGCCAAATCCCCGGCCAAACGCGCAGAAACCCAAAGGTCGCACGGGAGATGGCAAAGGCGGAGACCGCGATCCAGATGCCCATCAGGGCGCGGGGTGCGGATAAGTCCACCAGCCAAACGCCGATCAATCCGATCAGGGCAGAGACGATCATCGCATTGCGTAGGTAGCGGAAATCGCCCGTGCCCCAATGCGCCCCATCGGTTAGAAAGGCGATCGAGTTAATCGGCTGGCTGAGGGAGGAAATTGCCCAGGCGGGGAGGAAAACCCCAACCGCCGAGGCCGGGATGAGGATATCTATAACGAGATCACGCCCAAACCACATCAACGCACCGAGGGCGAAGCCCGTCCACAAACTCCACTTTGCTCCCACGACAACAACTTTTTTCGCCCAGACCCATGAATCCTGCCCGACAAAATAACCCACCAACGATTGGACAGTGGAGGCATAGGCATCCAATGCAAGGCCTGTGAAGAGAAAAACCTGCCGAATTGCCTGGTGCGCAGCGCCTGCATCTGCTCCGATGCGAGTTGCAGAGCGGGTGGTGAAAGCAAGGAAAATTGTCAGCAACCCGGTGCGGACGAAAAGGTCGCCGCCCACGCTGAGTAAGCGTTTCAGATCAGCGAATGCAAAAGAAAAGGTTAGCCCCAATTTCCTGGCGATGATCATTACCCCGACCATCGCACCCAACCATTGGCTGATGGTACTCGCCAATGCTGAACCAGCCACACCCATTGCCGGGAAGGGGCCGTTGCCAAAGATCATCATCCAGTCGAGAAGAATATTGAGGGCGTTCATACCGAGCGCAATCCAGAGCGGAGTGCGCATATCCTGTAATCCGCGCAAAACTCCAAAGCTAACCATCATCAGTAATACAGCGGGCGCGCCATAAGCGCGGATCTGCATATAGCTGACCGCTTCTGCCTGGACATCGTCAGAGGCGCCCATGAGACCGGCCAGCCAATCGGCGCTGGGCAGGATCAGTAAAATCAGCATCAGCCCAAAACCGACCGCCACCGTCAGGGATAGACTGGCAATGTCACATGCTTTTTCGGGATGCCCTTTTCCATATGCCTGTGCGACTTCGGTCTGTGCGCCGATATTGAGAAAATTGAATATCCAGAAAAGACTGGAGAGGGCGGTTATGCCGACACCCAGCGCCGCCAGGGATACTGACCCTAATGAGGCAACGAAGGCTGTATCGATTAAAGCAGTCAGCGGCTCGGCGGTCATCGAGATCAAGACGGGAAAGGATAAAGCCAGCAGAGTCCGATGGGGGTTCTTGGTAAAGGGATGGTTTAGGGTTTTCATTGATAGACAGTAACTGTTTTTTAGTTTATCTGTATAAATGTCTCATGTTGCGGAAGGTTCTCCCACTGTTTATAGAGGGAGCCAGAGGAGGGCAATAAAAGCCCCCACCCTACCCTCCCCCGCCAGACTGTAGCTCCAGTTTGAGAGAATTCTTTTGCGGGGGAGGAATGATTCACAGGGGTTATGGAGCGGCTTTGCCGCTCCATAACCCCAAAATACACAAGTCCCCCCTTCTTGAAGGGGGGACTACAGGGGGGATGGGAAGATCCTTAGAAACAGCGGCATCCCTGCTTATATAGATTCAAAAAGAATTTTCACGAAACAGGGGGGAGCGGTTCATCAGATACAGGCTCAGCATCAATAATGCCATCTTTATCCTTTTTGCGGAGCGTGAAAAAGCCGACCGCAGCCGGAATAAGAATCAGAATTAGCGCTACGCACAGCATGCCAAAGCCAGCGCTTGATGGCATCATGCCGCTATCGCTGACACCATTAAATTCAGTTGTGTATGGCATCACTCCTGCGGCAGTTACGACTCCAAAAATACAGAGACATAACCCTGGTAACCCACATAATAATACGGTTGCAATTGTAGCGATCAGGCCGGTCGTTTTCTTATCCATATATATTCTCCTCTTTGATAAGTTGATGATTGTTTGCTTAAGTATATAAGGTCTCTGCAACGGATGCAAGTTTAAAATGACCTTAAAAAAGAACCCGTTCCGTTGGAAGGAATGGGTTCTTCAACAAGACTAACCTCTCAACTCAGCCCCCAGCTCATGCTCCAGCCTGCGGACGATCTTCTGGCGCAGCTTGGCGGCTTCCTTGTCTGTCAATGTGCGGTCAGGAGCCTGATAGGTCAGGGCATAAGCCAGGGATTTTTTCCCTTCGCCGATCTGTTCGCCGCGATATACATCGAAGAGACGGACCTCTGTTAGCATCTTTCCACCGGTCTGACGGATAAGGGCTTCGATCTGCGCAGCGGGCAGGCTTTCATCCACGATCAGGGCGATATCCTCCAGCATCGGCGGGAAGGCCGGCACGGGTGTGATCTCATAGGCTGGCTGCGCGGCGCGTAATGCTTCAAGGTCAAATTCTGCTGCCAGAACAGGCGTATCGCCAAATTCGTATTTCGCTGCTGCAACAGGATGTAACTCGCCAAAGGCACCCATCACTTTTCCATTTACAGTCACTTCTGCTGATTTCCCGGGATGAAACGCAGCGCCGGGTTGTGTCGAAGTATCTGCCGGGGTGTAGACAACATCTTTAAGCCCGAGCCCAGCCAAAAGGGATTCGATCGCACCCTTCATATCGTAGAAATCCATCACGGTGCTGTCGATAGTATCCCAGGCAGGCGGCTGTCGTCTTCCCATCATCGCCATTGCCAGCTTATGCGGTTCGTCAGGCAGTTCCCCTTTGTTTGGGAGAAAGACCGGGCCGATCTCGAAAAATGCCAGTGAGTCGCGCAGGCGGGCGTTCTTTTCGATGACCTCCAAAATCGAGGCCATCAGACTGCGTCGCAAGACCCGTTTTTCGGGCGTGCTCGGGTTGGCGATCTTCACGAACTCACCTTGCAAGCCGATTCGCTCCTGTGCCTCGGGCGAGGTCAGGCGGTAATTAACCGTCTCCTGTAAACCCAAAGTAGAAAGCTGGTCACGCAGATTTTCTTCCCATTCGTATGTGGGATTTCCGATCTGCGGCGGGAGCGAGTCGCCGATCCGCGTTTCGGGGATTTTGTCGTAGCCGTACATGCGGGCGATCTCTTCGATCACATCCGCCACGCCGACCACACCTTCGCCAATATCCATGCGGAATGGCGGCGTTGCCGCCGAAACACGCGTGCCCTCAACCTGGCATTTGAACTCAAGCCGGGTGAGGAGTTCCGCGATTTTTTCCGCTGAGATCTCGATCCCCAGCAGACGTTTGACATCCGCCTCGCTCACTTCCAGAATGGGGTCTTTCGGCGGGATGGGGTAATTATCCACCAGGTCGGGTGCGACCATGCCATTGGCCCATTTCTGCATCCAGTACAAGCCGCGACGGACGCCAGCCTCGGCCAGGGCGGGATGCACCCCACGTGAGAAGCGATAGGAGGCTTCGGAGGGCAGGTTATGGTGGTTGGCCGTACGGCGGATATTGATGAAGTTCCAGGCCGCGCCCTCAAGGAGCACATTCTTGGTCTGATCGGTAATTTCGGATTCGAGTCCGCCCATCACGCCAGCGATGGAAAGCGCCCCCGCTTCATCACAGACGAGGACATTGG
>NZ_CEYOSI010000160.1:0-3591 GCF_982879505.1 Candidatus Desulfolinea nitratireducens | reverse complement strand
TCGAAGGCGTGCAGGGGTTCGCCGACTTCGAACATGGCGTAGTTGGTCGCGTCAACAAGATTGCTGATCGGGCGAATACCAGCCAGTCGCAAACGTCGCTGGACGACATAGGGGCTGGGGCCGATCTCCACGTCGCGGATCAGGCCAAGCACAAAGCGCGGATTGAGTTCAGGGGTCTTGATCTCGATCTTGACCTTTTCTGCAATTGCCTCGCCGCTTGTTTCGTAGGGTTTCTTGTCGATCCGTTTTAACGGTTGATTTGTGAGAGCGGCAACTTCCCGGGCAACGCCCAGCACGTTGACGTTGCGGGCGTTATTCGGCAGGATGTCGATGCTGAAAACCGCATCCCCCATATAATCCGCCAATGGTGTGCCGACCGTTGCATCATCATCCAGAATAATGACGCCCTCATGCTCTTCCGAGATGCCAAGCTCCTTTTCGGAACAGACCATCGAATAGGATTCAATCCCGCGAATTTTGGCGCGTTTGAGCCTGGTGAGCACCTGTCCCTCTTTGTGACCGTCGTAGATCTCCGCGCCTTCTTTGGCATAGGCGACCTTGATCGGTTTTTCAAGCGGGCCAGCGGTTTTTAGATGCAGCAAATTAGGCGCACCGGTCAGCGCGATATGCTCATCTTTGCCATCATAGAGATTGCAAAGCACGAGTCGGTCAGCATCGGGATGCGGCTTGACCTCGCGGATTTCAGCGACGACGAGTTTCTCAGGATCCCATGAGAGGCCGTAGGTTTTGAACTCGTGTTTTTCTCCGGCAGCGTTATCAGGTTTTGCCCAACCGACGTAGTGGATCTCTTCCACTTCAAGGCCAGCCAGCGTGAGCAGGCGAGCCAGTTCTTCAACGGAAATATTGATATTGACGTAATCTTTTAGCCAGGAAACGGGTAATTTCATATTTACTCCTTCGGAGTACGATATTTGATAATCGATATTCGGGTTTTCGATGCTTGAGTTTCGAATATAAATTTCGTTATTCGGTAATATAGTCTTCTTGATTTTCTCGAATAGAAGAGCGGGAGCCGGGTTCGTTGGCGCCCCGTTTGCTCTTTTTGAGAAAGGCGATATAGCCATTGATCAAGCGATTAAGTTTTTCACCTTCATCAGTGAATTGTTGATAGAGTTCTTTTGGTAAATAATTTACCTTGAATGCGTAGTCTAATTGACTTAATACTTCTTCGAGTGAACCACGTGCGATATAACAAAAACGTACGTTCTCTTGAAAATAAAAACGCCCATGCCCTTCGGCGATATTTGCAGGAATACTCTGTGATGAGCGGCGGATTTGCTGTGTGAGTGACCATTTCTCATCTTTGGGGAGTGTGGGCAATATTTCTTGATGAATGTGCACCGCAAAAGATTGCGACCTGCGCCAAACATCAAGTTTTTCCAAGCCACTAATGCTCATGCCAACCTCCAATCACCGAGTATCGCCTTCTCGAATATCGAAATACCGAATGTCCTTTTTCCATTGCCAATATTCGAAAATTGATAATCCGCTCTAGAACTGCTCCAGGAACCTCGCGTCATTTCCCCAGAAATAACGGATATCTTCGATCTTATGCCGCAGCATGGCCTGACGTTCAGGCCCCATCCCAAAGGCGAAACCGGTATAGCGACGTGGATCGTAACCACCAGCGGTTAACACATTGGGGTGCACCATCCCGCAGCCGAGAATCTCAAGCCAGCCAGATTTTTTGCAGACCGAGCAGCCCTCGCCGCCACACAGAAAACATTCCACATCCATTTCAGCGGAAGGCTCGGTGAAGGGGAAGTGCTGCGCGCGGAAGCGTGTGCGGGCATCCTGTCCGAACATCCGGCGGGCAAAATCGGAGAGGGTACCTTTCAGATCGCTGAAGGTGATATTCTCGCCCACGGCCAGCCCCTCGACCTGATTGAATTGAATTTCGGAACGCGAGGTGATCTGCTCATACCGATAGCACATCCCGGGTAATGAGATCCGGATGGGTGGCGGGTTGTCAGGATCAGCCGCAGCAAATTCACGCATCGCGCGGATCTGTCCCGGGGAAGTATGCGTCCGCATCAGAAGCGGGTCATCCTCCTGACGCCCTTCGCTTTCCACATAGAATGAATCCTGCATTTCACGCGCCGGATGATCGGGCGGGAAGTTCAGATGCTGGAAGTTATACGCATCTGATTCCACTTCACGGGAGGTATAAACCTGGAATCCCATCTCGGCCAAAATACCGAGAATACGCCGCAGCGTTTGCGTGGTTGGATGCAGGCCTCCGTGCCTGAGTGGACGCCCTGGCAGGGTCACATCGAGATGATCTTCTTCCAGAGAATGGGCTAATTCCGTTTCCTTGATCATCATGCCGCGTTCTGCTAAAGCCTCTTCCAATGCGACCTTGACCTCGTTGGCGCGCTTCCCTACGGCAGGACGTTCCTCTTTCGAGAGTTTCCCAAATTCCTTAAAGAGCTGCATCAACGGGGAGCTGCGGCCCACGTGCGCGACACGCCATGCCTGTAAGGCCTCATCATCCGCAACGGATTTGAGTGCCTCCAGCGCAGCGGCCTGGATTTCGTTGAGTTTTTCCAGCATAGACTTCTCCTTCTTTTTTTGTAGCTCTCAGACTTTGGACATCAGACCTAAGCAATTCTGAAGTCTGATGTCTGAAGTCTAATGTCTTTAAACCAAAACTCCCATCCACAATGGGACGGGAGGGAATTCCCGCGGTACCACCCAAATTAGCCGTTCGCACAGCTCACTCAGAAAGCAGATAATGAGAGCGTAGAAAGTAGCGCTTCTTTCACTATCGATTTTCGTCCCCGATAACGTGGGGCAGCCGGTCTGAACTACACAACCTTTCAACCTGCAAATTCAAAAAGCCTTCACTCAGACAACTCGGGAGGGAACTTCGGTCAGGTTCTGCCGGGCGGGAGTTTCAGCCACTGCTCCTGCCTCTCTAACGACTTTCGCTGACGTACTTTCCTCCGTCATCGCGTTGGCTCTATTATCTGTGAAAACGGGAGGCTGTCAAGGGTAAGGATTTCATTATGGAGGCTTTTAAGTTTTGTTGCGAAGAAATTTAACAAAAAAAGGCACTGCCTTCTCGGCCAATGCCTCTATATATTTTTAGGGACTACAATTAAATCAGATGGTCATATTGTGGATGCCGGTCAGGGTATCCCACAATGCTTCTGCCATCTGTCCACAGGCATCTTCGGCCAGGGCCAGTTCTTCGGGTGAGAGTTCATCCATTGCCGCCAGGATCTTTTCCGATTCGTGCCAATTTGATGAATGAATTTCAAAATATGGCTCAACCTCTACTGGCAGATCATAGTGAGTCTTCAGGCCATCCAGCTTGGATTTGGCGGTGGCGGGTTGTTGGGCTTCAAAGGCGTACATCGCTCCCAGGGTGCAGGCGGGCGTTCCAAACAGTAATTCTGAGGTATGGATCAATTCTTTTGTCTGTTTTATCTCAGGCGGGCTGATTTTTGTCTCGAGGGCGGCAGCGAATTCCTCCCAGAGTTCAGCATGTTCCTTTTCCTCCTCGGCAGTCTCAGCATCATCAAGCGTTTTCCAGCCATCTTCAAGGATATTGATGAAAGCGCCATA
>NZ_CEYOSI010000159.1:0-8447 GCF_982879505.1 Candidatus Desulfolinea nitratireducens | reverse complement strand
TCGGAGATTTAATTATAATTTATGTATAAAATCGACAAGGTTGATATAAGTATCGTCAATATGCTCCTCGAAGATGGACGTAAGTCTGCAGCGGAGATTGCCCGTCAAATCGGTGATATTTCCGAGCGTGCAGTTCGCTATCGCATTGAGCGTATGGTGAAAAAAGAAATTATCTGCGTCAGTGCGATTATCAGCCCGCAGGCATTTGGACTGGATACATATGCCGATGTCTGGATAGAAGTAGAAGCAGATAAAATTCTCGAAGTGGCCAATAAAATGGCCGAAAACGAAAACGTAACTTATGTAGCCTGCTCCATGGGTGAGACCGACGTAAGTATCCAGGTGGTTGCCAAAGATGCTGCGGAAATTTATCGATTTGTGACTGAAGTCGTACGAAAAGTGCCTGGCGTTAGAAAAACAGTTACAGCAATTGTTCCAAATATCCTTAAAGATATTTATCAATGGCGTATTCCTGATAGAGCAGTGGGAGATGAAAATGAATAACTCGCCTTTCTCGCCCTGTGTCTTGTGTGCCCACTAAGATTCTGTAAAAACGTTAGTATCTTCAATCTCTGGAGCGATCATCATGCCGCAATCTGTCGACAACGCCCTTTCCTACTCAAATCAATGGCTGGAAATCATCTCCCAGAAATCCGTTGACGATGTTCAAGCCAGATGGATTATTGGTGAATCCAAAGACAACTTTGCTGAGCACTTTAACAGGAACTGGCTGGAATATCGCAAGTCTGTAACAGAAGCCGGTGACTGGGCAGCAGTCGAATGGGCTGGCTCCGGTGCGATTTTCAAAGATGTACTTGGGCGCGAGTATCTCGATTGCTTGGGAGGCTACGGCATGATGAACCATGGCTGGTGCCACCCAGACGTCGTTGCGGCAGTACGCGCTCAGTTGGCGCGCTCACCGATGCCCAGTCAAGAGTTGATCGATCCGTTACGTGGCGTTCTGGCGCGTATCATGGCTGATATTACGCCTGGGAATTTAAAATACAGTTGGTTTGCAGCCAGCGGCACGGAAGCCATCGAAGCTGCCATAAAAATCGCTAAACTCTACACGCAGAAACCCGCTTTTATCTCAACCGTCAAAGCCTTTCACGGCAAAACAATGGGATCACTCTCCATGTTGGGGAAAGCCGATTACCGCCAACCGATGGGCGCATTGTACGGCGGACCAGTCTATCACGTTCCCTTTGGTGATGCTGAAGCCGTCGAACGCCAATTGGAAATTTGTGACCAGATCGGCATCGGCGTGGCTGGTGTTTTGCTGGAACCGATCCAGGGTGAAGCCGGGGCAATCGTCCCTCCCGATGATTTCTGGCCGCGCGTACGCCAAGCAACCCAACACTACGGCACGCTCCTGATCGCGGACGAAGTGCAGACCGGGCTTGGTCGGACGGGGAAGCTGTGGGGCGTTGATCATTGGAACGTAGTGCCAGACATAATTGCCGTTGCCAAATCTCTTGGTGGGGGCGTGATGCCCGTCAGCGCGGTGACTACCACCGAAGAAATTTTTCAGCCGATGATGTATCCCAATCCGTTTATGCACACTACCACAACCGGTGGCGGTGCGCTGGCATGCTCCGCGGCGATTGCATCCATTAATGTCACTCTCCGTGATCGTCTCTGGGAGCAGGCTGCTGAAAAGGGTGCGTATCTCATCCCGAAACTCGAAGCGTTGGCAGAGAAGTATCCGCAACTATTTGACAAAATCACCGGCAAGGGTCTACTGATCGGGATGCACTTCAAAAGTCCCGAGAGCGGTTACAAAGTCGCGTCGGAATTGTTCAAGCGCGGCGTTCTGGTGGCTGGCACATTGACCAGCGCGCAGACCATCCGTGTCGAGCCCCCACTAATCATTAAATATGCCCAAATTGACGAAGTATTAAACCGCCTGTCAGATGTGCTGGCGGATATAGGCAAAACTCTATAATTTTATGTTGATATACAAATTAACTTTAATAAAGAGCGTGTGACAAGAGAAAGATGTAAGTGATTCTATGTAGTAACGGATCAGATCGTTATGACAATATTCAAATCATTGGAGTCAAGATGAGCGAATTTAGTGTTGAACTGCGCGATGTAGTCAAGAAATTTCCCACTCCCGAGGGGGGGGAGGTCTTTGCTGTCAACCACGTCACCATGCAAATCAAGAACGGCGAGTTTTTCTCCATGCTAGGTCCGTCAGGTTGCGGAAAAACTACATCCTTGCGGACGATTGCCGGTTTCGAGTGGCCAACCTCGGGCGAAATCTATATCGAGGGAGAACCTATGGGACACCGACCACCCTATTTGCGACCAGTAAACACTGTCTTTCAGAGCTACGCCCTCTTCCCGCACATGTCTGTGGCCGAGAACGTGGCTTTTGGACTCGAAATGGAGAAAACACCCAAACAGGAGATTAAACGCCGAGTTGGCGAGGCGCTGGAGATGGTCAAGCTGACCGGCATGGAGCGGCGTAACCCCACACAGCTCTCTGGCGGGCAACGACAACGAGTTGCCCTGGCACGCTCGCTGGTCAAACGTCCAAAGGTATTGTTACTGGATGAGCCATTGGGCGCGCTCGATTTGAAGTTACGCAAGGAAATGCAACTGGAACTCAAAGCCCTCCAACAGGAAGTTGGTATCACCTTTGTGTATGTGACCCACGACCAAGAGGAAGCCTTAACGATGTCTGACCGTATCGCTGTGATGGACGGAGGGGTCGTGCTGCAAGTCGGCAAGCCGGTCGAGATTTATGAGCGCCCCAATTGTCGTTTTGTAGCTGACTTCATCGGCGAGACCAACTTCCTCGACGGGGAGGTGCGCGCTATCGATGGAGATAGAGTCACTGTTTATATTCCAAGATTGAAGGATGAACTGGTTGGTACCAAGGCTTCACCCGTAAGAATTGGCGAACAGGTGGTTGTATCGCTGCGCCCGGAGAAAACCCGCATCATCGAAAACAAAGCCAAGATGGGGAACTGCTTCAGTGGAAAAGTGTTGAACATTGCTTATATTGGCTCAGACACGCGCGTATTCGTCGATTTAGGTGGCGTGTCACTCAAAGTTTGGGAGCAGAATAAAATTTCCACCCTCGACCCGGAAGCCTATTATGAGCGCGGGGAGCAGGTTTGGGTGGTCGTGATGCCCGAAAATGCGCTCGTGCTGCATTTAGGATAGAGAGGCTACCATGTTGCGAAAACTGCGCGAAGATAAATCCTTTCAAGGCACAATCCTGATCTCTCCAACTTTGCTCTTCATGATAGGGCTGCTGATTGTCCCTCTCTTGCTCACGTTAGTCATCAGCTTTGGAAGTCGTGCCCCAGACGGAACTGTAATCTACGGTTTCTCATTCCATAACTATGTACGCCTTTTCGGAATTCGCACCGAATGCGCTGGCGGGGAGTCCATTTGCTTCGATCCGATCTATGCAAAAATCCTTTCACGTTCACTGAGTTTAGCTTTCAATACTACTGTTTTAGCGATTTTGATGGCTTACCCCTTGGCTTATTTCATTGCTCGTGCCCCACTCAAAAAGCGCAACACCTTCCTCTTCTTGATTTTAGTGCCGATGTGGACCAATTTCGTCATCCGTGTCTACGCCTGGATGATGTTGCTGCGTACTCAAGGCGTAATCAACGGTGCGCTTGGCTGGTTGGCAGGTTTGGTTGGATTTCATTTTACGCCCCTGGAGATGCTTTATACGCAAGGAGCAGTACTCGTGGGCATGGTTTACGAGTTCTTGCCCTTTATGATTTTGCCGCTCTACACATCTCTGGAGAAAATTGACCTTTCCTGGTACGAAGCATCGGCAGACTTGGGGGCATCTCCTTTCCGAACCTTCCTGCGCATGACCTTGCCCCTCTCCATGCCAGGAGTAGTCTCCGGAACAATTCTGGTTTTCATACCAGTTATGGGTACTTTCATCGTCTCGGACTTGCTGGGTGGACGGCAGATCGTGTTGATCGGTAACCTGATCCAGAATCAATTCCTAATTGCTCGTGATCCGACCTTTGGTTCGGCCGCTTCGATCATTTTGATGACCATGACGCTGATCGTGACCTATTTTTACACGCGTAAATTTGGATTCAGCGAGGAGATTGTAGTCGTATGAATCCTCATCGCCGTTCCCCCCTGGTTGTTGTTTCCACTGCTCTGGTGTATTTCTTCCTTTATATGCCAATAGTGGTTTTATTTCTATTCGCTTTTAATTCATCGAAAACCAATATTCTCTTTGAAGGTTTTATCACTCAAGTCGGACCGACTGAAATTGTTTCAGGGAATGTCATTCAGAGTCCTTGTGGTCCCTTCCACTGGTTCTGTGAACTGGCAAAGAACGTGGAAGTGCGGAATGCCACCCGCAACACGCTGACCATCGCCTTAATTTCGACACTCACTTCCACGATCATCGGTACCTTCGCCGCAATAGCCTTGCAGCGTTACAAATTCAAGCTGAGAACTTTTTCAGAAGTATCGTTATATATTCCCATCGTTATCCCAGAAATTGTGATGGGAATCGGCATTCTGGTCTTGTTCAGTCAGTTGTTCACTCTATTAAACAGTGCCCTGAGCTTGATCGGCGATAGCCAGCTCACCTTGGGCTTGACCACAGTAATCGTCTCGCATATTGCTTTCAGCGTTCCTTTTGTGGCTTTGGTGGTACGGGCTCGCCTGCATGGTTTCGATCAGTCCATCGAAGAAGCCGCTATGGATTTGGGCGCTAACGAGCTAGTTACCTTTTGGCGTGTCACCCTGCCAACGATTATGCCAGGCGTACTCTCCGGCGCACTACTAGCTTTTACTCTCTCTTTGGACGATTTTGTGATCACGTTCTTCACCACTGGACCCGGCGCCTCCACGCTGCCGATCTATGTTTATGGGTTACTGCGACGAATCGTGACGCCGCAGGTTAACGCCCTCTCAGCAGTCTGGATTCTAATTATTTTTGTCGCCGTTTTCCTCACCCAGCGTTTGCAGAGCAGGCAAGCGTATTAGGTTAGATTGACAACTCGCGGTTCAGAACGCCAGTCTGATCTGTGAAGTTTGCAATTACAGTTCGCATCTTATTCGCCTATTAATATGGAGGTAGAAATGAAAAACACAACTCTCTGGAAAGTGCTGGCAACATTAACAGTATTTAGCATGTTGCTGGCAGCCTGTGGCAGCGGAGCACCTGCCAAGGACGAAGAAGGGCAACTTGTTACCAGTTCAGGTTTCGTTTGCCCACAGCCAGAACCGCGCGTCGAGGTCACATCGAAAGAATTAAATCTCTTTGTGTGGACGGAGTACATCCCCGTCGAGTGGAAGGAATGCTTCGAGATGGTTTACGACATCAAAATAAACCACGATGAGTATTCCAGCAACGAGGAGATGTACGCAAAACTCTCCGCCGGAGCCACGACCTATGATCTGATTTTGCCCACCGATTATATTATCTCTCTGATGATCGATCAGGATATGCTTCAGGAATGGGATCAGGCTCAACTGGCGATGTTGGGGAATATTGATCCAGGTTATAAGGACCTGCCCTTTGATCCCGGCAACCGGTACACTATCCCCTACATGTCCGGCACCGATGCCATCATCTACAGTGTTGACCGGGTCCCCACCCCACCGACATCCTGGGAAGATCTATGGAACCCCGAGTACGCCGGACGCCTGGTGCTTCTCGATGATCCCCGCGTGGTGATCGGTTTCACTCTGCTAACACTGGGGTACGACCTCAACGCCACAGACCCTGCGCAATTAGAAGAAGCCAAACAAAAATTAATGGAACTGATCCCCAACGTCAAACTCTTCGATAGCGACAGCCCCAAGACCGCTTTGATTGCAGGTGACGTAGACCTGGGCAACGTCTGGAACGGAGAGGCTTTCACTGCTCAGCAGGAAGACCCCGGATTCGAGTATGTCTTTCCCAGCGAGGGCACCATACTATGGCAGGATAACTGGGCCATCCCGGCTGGCGCCCCGCACTTGGACGCCGTTTACGCCTGGGTCAATTATATTGAGCAGGGCAATATGTTCTGGATGATGTTGCGCGACTTCCCCTACACCGTCCCCAACGCTGCCGCCCTGGAATACTCCAAAGCCAACCAAACCGAATTATACGATATCTACATCAACTCGCCGATTACCAACACCCCACCCGAAGCACTGGCGAACGGCTTCTTCATGGAAGATGTTGGCGAGGCGACTCCGCTCTATGACCAGATTTGGACAGAGGTCAAAGGCGGAAATTAACCGTTTGACACGATAACGATACGCGCGGGACGTTGAACTGAATCTGGGAAAAGTTTTGCGTCCACTGGCTGACAAGTCAACGTCTCGCGCTTGATTCACATCACCAAAATCGGATATTTTTTCGATCTTACTCGTTTTGGAATTATTGAATTATTCATCGTAAGTCTTGCTCTTATCTTTTGCAAAGTTTCTTTGACATCCGCTTTTCTCTTGTGAGGAGGACCCCATGCCTTACGGATATACTGGAAAAATTCTGCACGTTGACCTAAGCAACGGCAAATTTGAAATCGAGACCCCACCTGAGACATTCTATCGCCATTACATGGGCGGTTCAGCAATGGGGATGGTCTATATTTTGCGCGACATACCCCAAGGTGTAGACGCGCTCAGCCCGGAGAATATCCTAACCCTGTTCACCGGTGTGACCACTGGCGCGGCAATTTCAGGTCAGAGCCGAATCAATGCTAATGCCAAATCCCCACTGAGCGGTGGAATCGGCGATTCGCAGGGCGGCGGTTTCTTCCCCGCCGAACTCAAGTTCGCGGGCTTGGACGGCATCGTCATAAAAGGTAAATCATCAAAACCAGTTTACCTGTGGATCAAGGATGGCGTGGCAGAACTGCGTGATGCCTCGGGTCTGACTGGCAAGCTAACGAGGGAAGCGGAAGCAACTATACGTCAGGAACTGGGCGACGCCAAGATCGAAGTCCTACAACATGGCCCGGCGGCTGAGAATGGGGTTCTGTTTTCATCGCTGGTTTCCATGTCTAATCGCCATAATGGGCGCACAGGCATGGGTGCAGTGATGGCATCCAAGAATTTGCGTGCGGTAGCCGTGCGCGGCACCTCCAAGCCTGTAGTTGCCGACCAGAAAGCGCTGACGGTGCTTAACCGTATGGGACCTAAGGAACTGATTGCAAATCCCGACATGGAAGGGCTGGCAAAATACGGCACAGCCAGCGTAGTCATGCCACAGCATTCGATGGGCACGCTTCCGACCTACAACTACAACGAAGGCACCTTCGAAGGCGCTGAAGCCATCAGCGGCGAAACCATGTACGACACGGTGCTGAAAGGTGTGGCGGAAGGCAAACAAGACAAACAAGGGCGCGAAACCTGCTACGCCTGTGTAGTGCGCTGTAAGCGCGTGGTCGAGATCACCGATGGCCCATACAAGGTCGATCCGCATTACGGTGGTGCTGAATATGAAACGCTCGGCACCTTCGGCTCCTACTGCGGCGTGGACAACCTGGCCGCGGCCAACCTGGCGAACCAGATGTGCAACGAATACGGTGCGGATACGATTGCTGCCGGGGCAACGATTGCCTTTGCGATGGAATGCTTTGAGAAAGGCATTGTCACCAAGGAGCAGACTTGCGGTCTGGAACTGAAATTTGGCAATGCCGATGCCATGCTGGCTGCCCTCAAACTGATGCTGAACGGCGAAGGCGAATTTGGCAAATTGCTCGGGCAGGGTTCCGAGCGCATTGCCAGTATCTGGGGCAACGGCGCAGACGAGTGCCTGATCACGGTTAAAGGTGCGGAAGCTCCGGCGCACATGCCGCAGGCCAAACGCTCTCTAGGTCTGATCTACGCTGTCAACCCGTTTGGCGCAGACCATCAATCCAGTGAACATGACTGGATGTATGAAGAAGGCATCGCGTCCGATCTGTATCTGGAACGCTTGGCTCTGCTGGGCTTGAACGAAGCGCAGGAGCCGCTGAGTCTTGGATACGAAAAGGTGCGTTTCGCCTACCAAACGCACGTCTTTTTCTCAATGCTCGACTCGGTTGAATTGTGCCAGTTTGTTTGGGGACCCGGCTGGACACTCTACGGCCCGCAAGAAACCGCAGAAGTAGTTAGCGCCGTGACAGGCTGGGACGTGACCGTGGATGAGTTGATGGCGGTCGGTTCCCGACGACTGAACCTGCTACGCACCTTCAACGCCCGTGAAGGCCTTGACCGCAAAGCCGATAAATTGCCCAAGAAATTCTTCAAAGCCCTGCAAGGCGAAGGCCCCACAGCCGGAATTGCGCTCGACCAGGTCCAGTTTGATACCGCTATTGATCAGTATTACAAGCTGGCTGGCTGGACGGACAATGGCATCCCGACGACAGAAACATTGAAAAAACACGATATCGAGTGGGCAACTGAATACCTGCCAATGTAGTCAGCATCGAAGACCCTGGAGCAATTGAAATGTCTGGGGCCTT
>NZ_CEYOSI010000158.1:0-8515 GCF_982879505.1 Candidatus Desulfolinea nitratireducens | reverse complement strand
GGTTTTAAGAGCTTTTCCCTTCGTGTCCTTTATGTTTAGGCTTTTCATAAATCAGACTATAATTCAACTATGAACGATCTTCATCAACGCCTCGACACCCTCTGTGAAGAACTTCGCCAGCATAATTATCACTACCACGTCCTCGATGCGCCTATCATCAGCGACGGGGAATATGATCGCCTTTTGCATGAGCTCAAAGCCATCGAAGCCGAGCATCCCGAGTGGATCACAGCCGATTCACCCTCTCAACGTGCTGGCGCACCTCCTTCCGATAAATTTGAGAAAGTCCGTCATCCTGCCCCGATATTATCTCTGGCAAATGCATTTGGCGCAGAGGATACCCGTGCCTGGGTTGAACGCATCCGGAAACTGGATGAACGCGTCAGCGAGGCACAGTTCACCGTTGAGCCAAAGATTGATGGTCTGACAGTCGTTCTTCATTATAGAGACGGCCTATTCGTCCAGGGTGCAACGCGTGGAGATGGGGAAATTGGGGAGGATATTACCGCGAATTTAAGGACGATCAAAGCGATTCCGTTGAGAATACCAGTAAACAGTACTCAGTATTCAATCCCTGAATACTTTGTAGTCCGAGGCGAAGTTTTTATCACCCATGCCGACTTTGAAATTCTCAATCAGCGCCAGGCCGAAGCAGGAGAAAAGACTTATCAGAATCCGCGTAACACGGCAGCAGGTGCACTCCGCCAACTGGATTCGCGCATCACCGCCACACGACCATTAACTCTGTTGATTTACCAAATTGTCCACGCTGAGGGAGGCGAAGTTCCCGCCTCGCAGTGGGAGCGGCTGGAATATCTTCGCGAACTTGGATTTCCTGTCTCATCTGACTCACGGCGTTTTGATGAAATAGAAGAAACGATTTCTTTTGTCTCAGGCTGGGAGGAAACGAAAGATAAACTCCCGTATGAAGCAGATGGCATGGTCATTAAAATTGACGATCTCACACTCTCAGATTCTCTCGGCATTGTCGGTAAAGACCCGCGCAGTGCGGTGGCCTATAAATTCCCATCGCAGGTGGTCACAACCCAACTGCTCGACATCAACGTTGAGGTCGGGCGGACGGGGGTTCTGACTCCCAAAGCTGTGCTTGAAGCTGTCGAAATTAACGGAGTCATCGTTCGGAATGCAACCCTCCATAATTTCGATTTCATCGCCGAAAAGGATATCCGCATCGGTGACAGCGTCCTCGTCAAACGGGCAGGGGAAGTGATTCCCTACATCATCGCTCCGGTAACGGAAGCACGTTCAGGCGGAGAGCGTCCCTACATTCCCCCATCGCTATGTCCGGCTTGTGAGCAGCCCGTCGAGCATCTCGAGGGGGAGGTCGCCTGGTATTGTGTCAATGCAGCTTGTCCAGCACAACTGATCCGAAATATTGAACATTACGTTTCCCGGGGTGCGATGGATATCGCCGGACTGGGCATCAAAATTGTCGAGCAATTGGTTGAGGAGGGGCTGGTTGGTGATGTCGCCGATCTCTATACTCTGCGCAAAGAAGATTTGCTCGCGCTGGAAGGCTTCAAGGAAAAAAAGGCGGATAATTTACTTGCAGGAATTAGCATCTCAGCGAATCAACCCTTGAATCGACTGATTATTGGATTAGGGATTCGCGGTGTTGGCGAGTCTGTCGCAGCCGATCTAGCACAGCATTATGTGGATTTGGATGCCCTCCGTGCAACCCCTCAAACGGATCTGGAGGCCATCGAGGGAATTGGCCCAAATATCGCCGCCGCGATCGTGGATTGGTTTTTGCTACCATTTAATCAGCAAATGCTTGGCAAACTGCATGATGCCGGTGTTTGGCCAACATCTACCGTTAACACGACACAGGCCTCGCCCGGCAAATTCAATGGTTTGAGCTTCGTCGTCACCGGCACCCTGCCAAAAATGACCCGCAGCGAGGTAAAGGAATTTATCCAATCACAGGGTGGCAAGGTGACCGGCAGCGTCAGCAAAAAGACTGATTATCTTGTAGCCGGAGAAAATCCCGGCTCAAAATTGGTCAAAGCAGAAGCATTGGGGGTCAAGGTTATTGGAGAGGAAGAACTTCTCTCATTAAGCGATATTCCCAGCTCTTGATTGACAGTTTTTCCTCACTCGACTACACTACATTCCGTTATGGTAGCGTTAGAAATTATAGTAAAAATGATTTTTTAAGGAGCTAATAATGGACTCTCAAAAAGGCACCGATTCAGTCTCTCAGCGCATTCAGGCGATGACAGACCGCGCCGCCGATTTGAAAGCGCGTGGCGCATATTTTTATAATATGGCCGTCACTGAAATCCTGGACGATGCGCGCGTGATCGTAAACGGGCGCAATATGGGGATGTATGCATCTTATGGCTATGCAGGCTTGCTTGGGCATCCACGCATCGCTGCTGCTGCAAAAGCTGCCGTTGATAAATACGGGACTGGCACAAATGGTGTCCGGTCTTTGGCAGGGACATTGGATTTACACGTCGAACTCGAAGAGACGATCGCAGATTTCAAACACGCCGAAGCCGCCATAACCTATACCTCGGGTTACGCGACGAACTTGAGCGTTATTTCCACATTGATGGGACGCGGCGACTGGATTCTCTCTGATAAACTCAATCACGCCAGCATCGTCGACGGCTGTATGATGTCCGGCGCGCTATTTCGTCGCTTCAAACATAACGATATGGCTGACCTGGAAAAACGCCTTCAACAAGCCCCTTCAGATGTAGCCAAACTGGTCATTGCCGATGCTGTTTTCAGCATGGACGGAGACATTATCGACCTTCCCAAGGTCGTCAAACTCTGCGAAAAATACGATGCCTGGCTAATGATGGACGAAGCCCACTCAATCGGCGTTTTGGGTAAAACGGGTCGTGGGATTGAAGAACACTTCGGCCTCGGAGACGTGGTGGACATCAAAATGGGTACGCTCAGCAAAACTATCCCCTCGGTGGGCGGTTACGTTGCGGGGAAAAGGGATATGATCGAATATCTCCGCCATGCCAGCCGGGCCTATATCTTCTCCGCTGCCTTACCCCCGGCACAGGCTGCTGCTGCGATGGAATCTTTCAAAGTCATCCTCGATGAGCCATGGCGATTGGAAAAACTACAAGCCAATACCGAACAATTCATCGGCGGCCTTAAAAGCGCAGGCTTTGACACCATGCTCACCGAAACTGCCATTGTTCCCGTTCTTTGTGGCGATGATGAGCGGGCTTATGAACTGACCGGCGCTGCCCAGGCCAAAGACCTCTTCGTTCTTCCCGTCGTCTCCCCCGCCGTGCCTAACGGTCTCGCTCGTCTGCGAGCGACAGTTACCGCAGCACATGCGACCAAAGATATTGCTTACGCCCTGGATGTTCTTGCCGAAGCCGGTAAAGAAATCGGGATTATCTAAAACACATCTCTCGTAGGGGCGACCAGCCGGTTGCCCCTATTTTTTTTTATGCCCTCTATCACCCTTCACCTCGGACGCGAAAAATCCCTTCTCCGCCGTCATCCCTGGATCTTCTCAGGGGCAATTGGGCATGTGGAAGGAAATCCCGGGATCGGGGAAACTGTGGATGTGCTTGATGCTAAAGGAAATTTCCTGGCAAAAGCCGCCTACTCCCCTCGATCCAATATCCGTGCGCGCATCTGGACCTGGCTTGATGAGGACGTGGACGCAGATTTCCTGCGCCGCCGGTTGGATTCCGCCATTAATCATAGGGACGGGATTACCCCACCCCTACGATCCGATGCATGTAGGCTTGTTCACGCCGAATCAGATGGACTGCCCGGCCTGATCGTTGATCGCTACGATGATGTGTTGGTGATGCAAATCCTGACAACAGGTGCTGAATACTGGAAAGAAACCCTCGCCGATCTGATTCTTGAATTGACGGAGTTAACCGACATCTACGAACGCTCGGATGTGGAAGTGCGCCACCTCGAAGCACTGGAACCACGCGCTGGCGCAATGCGTGGCAACCCACCCTCAAAGCTTGTTTTGCAGGAATACGGACTGAAATTCAACGTTGATATTGCACACGGTCATAAAACCGGATTTTATCTTGACCAACGCGAAAGCCGACATTTAGTCGGCCAGCTTGCAGCAGAACGGGATGTCCTCAATTGCTTCAGCTACACGGGCGGATTCAGCATCCACGCAGTGGCGGGAGGGGCGAGGTCAGTCACCTCCATCGATTCCTCAGGAGACGCACTAAAGCTGGGGGTAGAAAATGCCGCATTAAACGGTCAGCAAGCTGAAATCCACGAATGGATCGAGGGAGATGTTTTCAAAGAACTGAGAACATTCCGGGATTCGCGCCGTGATTTCGATCTGATCATTCTCGATCCCCCTAAATTTGCGCCGACTATCTCCCAGGTCAAGAAGGCGACTCGTGGCTATAAGGATATCAATCTGCTGGCCTTCAAGCTTTTACGCCCGGGCGGGATTTTGATCACCTTCTCCTGCTCTGGTGGTGTGGATGCATCTCTCTTCCAGAAGATCGTAGCGGGCGCAGCCCTCGATGCAAACGTGGATGCACAGATCATCCAGAAACTGGGGCAGGGAGCTGACCACCCGATTGCACTGAATTTCCCCGAGGGAGCATATCTGAAGGGGCTGGTTTGTAGAGTTTTTTAAAAAAGGGCCCCGTTCCCTTAGTGGGAACGGGGCCTTGCTCTAAAAGTTTGAGGCCTTATCTTTCTTGGATCATCGAAAATTCGACACCAGATGATGGGGTTAGACACCTAACGCTATTTCCCTTTAGGTTTCCCATCATCCAACTGCATGATTTGACGAAGGGTACCAAGAATCAGCAGGCCAAGCTTCAGCCCCTGTCCGCTCGTCAGGGAGAGGGTCTCCCCCTCTTTTTCAGCGTTTCTTGTCAAAAGATACGCTGCACCAAGACCGGTCAAAGCGCCGATCAATGCGCCCATCAGCAAAATTCCACTTTTTTCCGGATGATCAATTTTCTCAATTTCTGCCATCTTAAACTCCCTTATTTTTGTTGAAAGAATCTCTTGATACCAGCTGAAATTCCTTCAACAAAGAAGATTGGTTTTGCAGTTGCATCTGCCACATTTTCAATTTTTTGTGTGACAAGACGAATAAACTTATATAGTTTCTGTGTATAGATCGGGGTGGCTTTTATCAGCATCGTTATCCCATAAATTAAGCCACCCAATATGAGTAGCAATATGAATGAAATAAAGAGTAATGGGATCAGCAACCAAATTATTGAGATATCTGCCCACAGGCTGGCAGTTGCGTTGGTTCCTGTCGCCACGACTACGGAGATCGCAATCACGAAGAGTGCCGCAATTAGAATGGGAACAAGAATCTGCCAAATTAAATCTCGTCGGTGAGCCTTGTAAGATGCTGTTTTTAGGAAGGGGGGTATATTTTTCTTCATCAGCTTTATTTTAGCATAGTTGAAATACAATTTCAGTGAACCAGACGATTGATTCCCAACCTGCTAATCAGAGCTGTTTGGCAGAGAAGTTATTAAATAATAATTTAAAAGCATATAGCTGGTAGTACAATCAAGATTAAGAAACCAGTATTCACTGTTTTTAGTGTCAGGATATTAGGAGATAAAATGAAACTCAGTAATGAAATACGCCAGCAGCTATTGGCATTTCAACAAAATGAGATCACTGAATATCATATATACAAGCGATTGGCAAAAAGCATCAAAGAACCTGAAAATGCAAGGATCATCAACCAGATCGCCGAGGATGAGCTTGGGCATTATGAAGAGTGGAAAGAATATACCAACGAAGATGTGAAACCCAAAAAATGGGCAATTTGGTTTTACTATCTGATCAGCCGAATTTTTGGCTTCACTTTTGGCATCAAGTTGATGGAGAGCGGCGAGAAAAGCGCGCAGGTAAATTACGCCCAGATTCGTGAATTTGTCCCCGAAATTGACAAGTGGATCGAAGATGAACATAAACATGAAGATGCTCTGATCGAAATGCTTGATGAAGAGCGCCTGCAATATGCCGGGTCGGTCGTCCTGGGGTTAAATGACGCCCTCGTCGAATTAACGGGCGCACTGGCAGGACTTACGCTGGCTTTGCAAAATGTTGAGCTGATCGCGCTCTCGGGGCTGATCACCGGCATCGCCGCATCGCTTTCAATGGCAGCCTCTGAATATCTTGCCACCCGCTCCGAAAAAACCGATAAACATCCCATCCGTGCCGCGATCTATACGGGTATTGCCTATATCTTCACGGTTTCAATCCTGATCCTGCCCTATCTGCTCTTCGATAACTACTTTCTCGATCTGGCGTTGGCGTTAACCTCTAGCGTGATTATCATCGCGGTCTTCAATTACTATATTTCGGTCGCTCAGGATAAATCTTTCAAAGATCGCTTTATTGAAATGGCGGGATTAAGTCTCAGCGTCGCGGCCTTCAGTTTTGGGATTGGATATTTGATCCGCATCTTTTTGGGTGTTGAAATATAAAAGCACAGGAAATAATATGAAAATTTTAACGGTAGATGTAGGTACTGGTACACAGGATATTTTTCTGTATGACTCTCAGATCGACATTGAGAACGGATTCAAATTAGTCCTGCCCTCGCCCACGATGATGGTACGCAAGCGGATCCAGGAAGCGACTCGCTCGCAAGTCCCGATCCTGCTGACCGGTCTGACAATGGGAGGTGGCCCCAGCAGTTGGGCGGTCAATGACCACCTGAAGGCAGGTTTCCCCGTTTACGCAACAGAAAATGCGGCCAGAACATTAGACGATAACCTTGACGCCGTCGCAGAAATGGGCATTATCCTCGTCTCTGACGATGAGGCTTCCAACCTGCCGACCTCCATACAGCGGATTGAGTTCCGAGACTTCGATTTCCCCGCCATTACCGATGTCTTCGCCCGCTTCGGCGTCTCACTGGATGATCTCGCCGCGGTCGCGGTCGCGGTCTTCGATCACGGTGCCGCCCCCCCCGATATCTCTGATCGTCAATTTCGTTTCGACTATTTGGATGAGCGCATTCGAGAACGGAATGCCTTATCTTCATTTGCCTTTTTGGCGAAAGATATTCCCCCGATCATGACCCGCCTGCAAGCGGTAGCTGATTCCGCCCGGGATGTGGATGCCCCGCTCATCGTCATGGATACGGCCCCTGCCGCGGTTTTGGGTGCAACATTTGACCCCATCGTGGCACAGCGCAAGCAGAAGATCATCGCCAATATTGGTAATTTCCACACCCTGGCATTTCGCCTGGGAGATAAAGGGATTGAGGGCGTCTTTGAGCATCATACCGGCGAGATCGACCTGCCCAAACTGGAAGGCTATCTACAAAATTTAGCGGATGGGACTCTCCAACACGAGACCATCTTCAATGATATGGGGCACGGGGCGTTGATCTACAATAAGGAAGCGATGCTCCTGAACGGCGAAGATTTTGATGTCGTGGTAACAGGCCCTAGGCGGAGTATGTATTCGAGTGCCCTCACCCCAACCCTCTCCCCTAGGGAGAGGGAGTCTACGCCCACATTGCGCCCTTATTTTTCTGTCCCTTTTGGGGATATGATGATCGCGGGTTGCTTTGGGATGCTTTCAGCCACAACAGATTTACTACCAAATATTGCTGAAGATGTCCGAGCATCGCTCAAAGGTGCGGGCGGCGCAGGCACACCACCCTGGGAGATTGGCTAGAGAATTTATTAAAAAGGGAGGATTTTTTCTTATTCGATGTATTCAATCATTCCAAAAAGGGCTCATATCTTGATTATACATTTTTGATATAATTGAGAAAAGTAGTCTGTAATCAAAAGGAGATAATGCACATGAGTATCGAAGGCAAATGCCCCGTAAATCACAATCCCACTGCGAGCAACAGTGGTACCTCAACGTCGAACCGAGACTGGTGGCCAAACCAGTTAAATTTAAAAATCCTTCACCAAAACAGTTCCCTGTCCGATCCAATGGGAAAGGCATTCAATTACGCTGAAGAATTCAATAAACTCGACCTAAAAGCCCTAAAGGACGATCTCTATGCCTTGATGACCGATTCGCAAGATTGGTGGCCTGCTGATTATGGTCATTACGGCCCCTTTTTCATCCGTATGGCATGGCACAGCGCAGGCACATATCGCACAGGTGATGGCCGCGGCGGCGCATCCTCAGGTTCACAACGCTTTGCGCCCCTCAACAGCTGGCCCGATAACGTCAACCTCGACAAGGCGCGGCGGCTGCTCTGGCCGATCAAGCAGAAATACGGCAACAAGATTTCCTGGGCCGATCTGATGATCCTCGCCGGTAATTGTGCGCTGGAGTCGATGGGTCTTAAGACCTTTGGCTTCGCGGGCGGACGTGAAGATATTTGGGAACCGGAAGAAGACATCTACTGGGGAGCCGAGAACGAGTGGCTTGGTGACAAGCGTTACACTGGTGAACGCGATCTCGAAAACCCGCTTGCCGCTGTGCAGATGGGTCTGATCTATGTAAACCCGGAAGGACCTAATGGAGAACCTATTCCAGCAGCTTCTGGACATGATGTTCGAGAGAC
>NZ_CEYOSI010000157.1:0-8547 GCF_982879505.1 Candidatus Desulfolinea nitratireducens | reverse complement strand
TCATGGTTGTTTTTACCTGTAAGTATAGGTTTTATTGGCAATTTGAAGGTTTTTTTTCGCATAAAACAAAATTGTATCATGGAGCTATGAAAGTGATTAAATATAGGCAATATTTGTCATAAAAAAGCTAATGACAAATATCAAGCATCTTGATGACAGTAAATACTAACGAAATAATGCCTCCTATTCTATACTTTAATCAGTGTTGTGCAGGGCAGCACTTTTTCTTTTCTATTCTTTATTAATATATTTGGTTATTGTGAAATCTACTATTTGGGTTCTGGCTTTTTATGAATGCATACAAAGACGTATTTATTATTTGTAATCGTAGTCATTGTTGCAAGATCCTTATATTTTGGCATGTATTGAGGAGCAAAAATAGTATGTTGAATAAGCATGCAAAATTTGCTCCTTTTGTGTTTTTTAACAAATTAACCCTGTGGAATACTTATTGAGAAAACCTTTAATCCGAGGAGGAGAAACTTATGACCGTATTAACGCTTGAACTACCGGCCATGTATGGTGACCATCATGTTGTCGAAGTTAAGCGCCTATTGATGGATCTGGATGGTGTAGAAGAAGTATATGCCAGCAGTGGTTTCCGTGCTGCTGAAATTACCTATAACTCCAAGAAAGTCAAAAAGGCAGATATTACCTCTACACTTGAGAAGGCCGGTTATATTGGTGAATTACCCATCCCCGTTGAGGCAGGAGAGCCATTATATGGCCGGAAGAATGGCGATTCGACTTATAGGCACACAGCTGCCCTTGGAGAAATGGCTACAGCCAATGAGGTCAGCTTTACGCAAGAAGTAAATTACGGCGGGCGCCCGTTATGGCCTTGCCCAGGTATGAAACCTGTTACCGGTATGGATGAGGAAGGGTAAGGAGAGAATTATGGCTAAAAAACAACGAACACCCCAGGAAAAAAGTATAGATCCCGCAGCCCAAAAAATGCTCATTCGGGCCGATGAACTAGGTCTCGAAACAGCATTTTCTCGCGCAGATAATATGGCTCCCTGCAATATTGGTGCGGCTGGTCTGTGCTGCAAATTATGTGGTATGGGACCCTGCCGAGTAACCAAAGATGGTCAGACCGGGGTTTGTGGTGCAACCATGGATACTATCCAGGCCAGAAATCTGGGTCGATCGATTGCTGCCGGAGCATCGGCCCATTCAGATCATGGTCGTGATATGGCCTTCACCCTAAAGGCAGTTGCCAATGATGAAACCGAAGGATTTGTTATCCGGGATGTTGCCAAGCTGCGGAATGTAGCTGCTACTTACGATATTCCCATTGAAGGTCGCTCACCAAAAGAGATCGCCAATGAGTTGGCAGATTTGTTCATCGCTCAATTCGGTTCGCAAGTCGGGCCAATTGTGCCGCTTAAACGCGCTTCACAGAAACGCCAAAAGATATGGGCAGATCGAAAAGTACAGCCCCGCGGTATTGATCGTGAAGTAGTGGATATGCTCCACCGCACTCATATGGGCGACGATCAGGATTACGAACATATCATGGAGCAAGCTGTACGCACCGCTCTGGCTGATGGTTGGGGTGGCAGCATGATCGGCACCGATGTTTCAGATATTTTGTTTGGCACGCCGGCACCCGTCCATGGTCAGGCCAATCTGGGTGTCTTGAAAACAGATATGGTCAACGTAGTTGTCCATGGGCACGAGCCGACCCTTAGTCAGATGATCGCTGCAGCAACCCAGGACCCAGAGATCATTGCATATGCTAAAGCTGCCGGAGCAAAAGGTGTCAACCTTGCCGGTATTTGCTGCACAGCCAATGAAATCCTTGTCCGACAGGGCGTACCGGTTGCGGGCAACTTCCTGCATCAGGAACTCTCCATCCTCACCGGTGCTGTCGAAGCCATGGTGGTAGATGTGCAGTGCATTATGCAAGCGTTGGTTAACCTTGCTGAAAATTTCCATACAAAGATCATTACTACCTCATCTAAAGTAAAGATCAAAGGTGCTACACATATGGAATTTGATGAGCGTCATGCCATGACCATAGCTAAAGATATTCTAAAAACAGCCATTGATAATTTCAAGGAACGTGGTGCAACTCACATTCCTGATGATAAACAGGATCTGATCCCTGGTTTCTCTCACGAATATATCAACTATATGCTGGGTGGATCCTACCGCGCATCCTTCCGCCCGCTTAATGATGGGATCATCTCCGGACGTATCCGTGGTGTAGCGGCTATTGTTGGTTGTAATAACCCTCGTAGTCAGCAGGATTATTTGCTTACCCATGTAGCTGAAGAATTGCTAAAACAAGATGTCCTGGTAGTTGAAACTGGCTGTGGTGCAATTGCTGCGGCTAAGAAAGGTCTCCTGTTAGGTGAAGCTGGCCTTGACAAGGTTGGTCCGGGCCTGCGTGAAATTTGCGAGGCTGTCGGTATTCCGCCAGTATTGCATATGGGGTCATGTGTTGATAACTCCCGCATCCTGACCGTGCTTACTCAAATGGTTGAGGAAGGTGGACTCGGCGATGATATCGACCAGGTTCCCGCCGTTGGTTTGGCCCCTGAGTGGATGTCTGAAAAGGCACTTGCCATCGCCACGTACTGTGTGGCCTCGGGTGCTTACGTGATCTTTGGTGGTTCTTCCCCGGTAGGGGGAATGCCAGACAGAATAGATGAAAGCGATATTGTTTTGAACTACCTCAGCAAAGGATGGGAAGAAGCCTACGGTGGAAAACTGGAGTTCATCCCCGATCCCGATGAAATGGTTCGCGCCACATTGGCACATATCGATAAAAAACGAGCCGATTTGGGCCTGCCAGAATATGATCCAACTCGTTTTGGAAAGAGCGGCGATACCCGCATGTTAGAACTTGAGAAACTTCCTCTTTCGGAACGCCGAGAATCAATCTACGGCGTTGCAGCGGACTAGGAGAAGATAAAAAATGTCAAAATATATTGCAACTCGCGCCATTCGTGGTGCTAACGCACTGGTTATAGAAGCAGAAACAATGCTTCAGAGGGCGCTATCAGAAAAAGGTCCCGACACCATAGTCGAATTCCCAAATACGGCTTATTTTTTACCGACCATTTTTGCAATGACCGCCATGGAAATAGAGACGCTTGGCCAGCTCGGAGAAGCACTGAATCACGCTCGTTCACTCCTGCATCCCGTACCCGCCGAAAATCACTGGACGCCATATTTGGGAGAAACCCTGGATAGTGGTATGGCTACCCTCCTGGCCGCCGAAGTGATCGAGGCCATTCGCTTTGTTTACGGATTACAACCCGAACCTTTCCCCGGAATTGAACTGACCGGTGGCACCGCCTATCCTCAGCTTGATAACGGCGGCGGGCCGGCCGGACATCTGAACGGACCGATTGATGATATTCAATTGCGCTCCTGGGGTATCCAGTTGGTAGACGGTCGTATGCCCGGTTTTGCGGCTATAGTTGGTGCGGCAAAAAACAATGAAACAGCCGTCAAAATTGTCCGTGAGCTACAGCAGAGAAATATTTTGGTCTTCCTCTCTGGCAACGTCAATGGTCGCAGTATCATTCACCAACTTCAGGAAGAGGGTGTTGAACTCGGCTACGATACCTATACGATCCCCTTTGGGACTGATACGATCAGTGCGATTTACGCGCTGGGTTTTGCCGCTCGTTCGGCACTAACTTTCGGCGGAATTGATGCAGGCCAGGCACGCGATATTCTCCTCTACAACAAGAAACGCGTTTTTGCCTTTGTGCTGGCTTTGGGCGAGGTTGACGATCTAAAATACGCGGCAGCGGCAGGGGCGATCAACTTTGGTTTCCCGGTCATCGCTGATACTGTAATTCCCGAAATTTTGCCAACAGGCGTAACTGATTACGAGCATGTGATCTCAATGCCCTTTGACGAAATCGAAGGCGCAGATGATCTGGAACGCGCCGAACGTTTGGTGCAGAAATGCATCGAAATACGCGGCGTCAAGATCAAGATGACCGAAGTTCCGGTTCCGATCCCTTATGGCTCGGCATTCGAGGGAGAGGTCGTCCGTAAAGCTGATATGCGCGTCGAGTTTGGTGGAAAATACTCGCGCTGCTTTGAGTATCTGCAAATGCGTGATATGGATGAAATTACCGATGGCGTGATCGAGATCGTTGGTCCCAACTTTGACGATGTCAAGGATCAAGGATCGATGGACCTCGGTATTGTCGTCGAAGTGGCTGGACGTAAACTGCAGGAAGATTTTGAACCTGTTCTTGAACGCCAGATTCACTACTTTGTAAATGGTGGTTCGGGGCTGCAGCATATTGGACAGCGTGATATCACCTGGATCCGTATTTCCCGAGAAGCTACCGAAAAAGGATTTACACTGGAACATATTGGCACAATTCTATATGCTCGTTTGCATGCAGAATTTGGTGCCATTGTTGATAAGGTCAAGGTCACTTTGTACACCGAGCCAGATCAGGTGACCGAGTGGATGGAAAAAGCCCGCGAAGCTTATGACTATCGTAATAAGCGCCTGGCAGATCTGACCGATACGGCCGTGGATGAATTCTATTCCTGCACCCTCTGTCAATCCTTTGCTCCTAACCATGTTTGTATCGTCAGCCCTGAGCGCCTCGGACTTTGTGGAGCTTATAACTGGCTGGACTGCAAGGCCTCCTTTAGCATCAATCCCACTGGCCCCAACCAGCCGATTCCGCTTGGCAAACTCCTTGACCAAGAAATTGGTTACTGGTCAGGAACGCTCGATTACGCCAAAGTCGGTTCTCATGGTGTTGTTCAGGACATTTCCATGTATTCCATCATGGAAAACCCGATGACGGCCTGTGGCTGTTTCGAATGCATTGTCATGTATGTCCCTGAGGTGGAGGGTGTCTTCATTGTCAGCCGAGAAGATACTGGTATGACCCCCATCGGAATGAAATTCTCCAGTTTGGCGGGCATGGCTGGTGGCGGTATGCAAACCCCGGGCGTGATGGGCATCGGTAAATTCTATTTGATCAGCCCCAAATTCATCTCAGCTGATGGTGGTTTCAAACGCGTCGTCTGGATGAGCGCCAACCTCAAAGAAAGTATGCAAACCGAATTCCAGGGTGTGGCAGACCGGGAAGGCATTCCTGATCTGATTGACCGGATCGCTGACAGCAATTCAGTTACGACAGTTGAGCAATTGGTCGAATGGGTGAAAGAGAAAGACCACCCCGTGTTGGATCTGGGCCCCATGGTTGCTACATCCGCTAAAGTTGATGGGGCCGATGATGTTATCGCCCAGGCAGAAGCGGTAGTGGATGCTGTATCTGCTCCCAAGGTAGAAGCACCGAAAGCTGAGGCTGCGAAACCAGCTCCTGTTGAAGTTGCTCAGGTTAAAGAAGCACCTCCTGCCCATGCAACACCTCCCGCTCCCCCCTCCGCCCCCGCGGTATCCGGTTCGATGGAAGAGCGTGTTGATCGTCTGGAGCGTTCCGTCAAAACCCTGATCGGTTCTCTGGTCGGGGCATTGGCAGAACTTGGTGATGTGGACGTCCCGCAGATCCCGGCTGCTCCAAAAGTGTTTGCTCCTGTTGAAGCAGCACCTGCCCCAGCAGCCAAACCTGAAATAACACTTGCTCCTGATAAACCCTGGCTTGCCGAGGGTACCAAAACGGAGATTCTCAAAGAAAATTGGCCTGGCTCTGTCCGCGAAGTCAAGCTTGGCGCCACTGCCGCTGATGGTGGTACTCGTACCAGTGTGATTACAGTTGGCGGTCAAAATGCAATGCCCTTCATGGATTTTGAAGGTGCGATGCCCAATAAACCTGTGATTGCCCTTGAGATCAAAGATCGTCGCCCTGACGACTGGTCAGAATTACTGCTCAAGGAATGGGGCGATGCAATGAACGACCCCGGAACCTGGGCTAAAGCCGCAGAGAAAGCTGGCGCAGATCTGCTTCAGATGACTCTCTCGGTGACCGATGCCGATGGTAACCCAACCAAACCGGATGCAGCCGTTGCAGCAGTTCGCAAAGTGCTTGAAGCATCCGGATTGCCCCTGATGGTATTTGGCCCCGGACAGGTTGATATTGACAATGAATTGATGGTGCCGATTGCCGATGCTTTCAAGGGTGAGAGATTGCTTCTGGGCCTCTGCGAAGATAAAAATTACCGCACCATTGTAGCCTCTGCGATGGCCAATGGTCATCTGGTCAATGCGCGCACTGCCATGGATGTCAACCTGGCGAAACAGCTCAATATTTTGATCAATGATATGGGCCTTCCCTTGGAACGCATCATCATGGATCCGACCACAGGCGCGTTGGGATATGGATTTGAATATGGCTATTCTGTCATGGAGCGTTTGCGTATGGCTGCCCTGCAGGGCGATAGCATGACCCAAATGCCGATGCTCGTTACCCCCGGCGAAGAGTGCTGGAAAACAAAAGAGGCAAAAGTCGGTGTGGATGTCCCCGAATCCTGGGGCGACTGGCTTGAGCGCTCCATTACCTGGGAAACATTGACCTCGGTCATGCTGCTCGAAGCAGGCGCAGATATTCTTACCCTGCGACACCCTGAAAGCCTGCGGCGCACACGCGCAGCTATTGAAGATTTGGCAGGATAATGCTAGTTTAGAAAAATCTAAACACTAAGGACACCAAGAAGCACGAAGAAAAACCTTTGTGACCTTTGTGTTTAAAAAAACGGAGATAAAAATGGCACTATCAGGTATTGAAATCTATAAAATGCTTCCGAAGACCAATTGCAAGGATTGTGATTTTCCAACCTGCCTGGCCTTTGCGATGAAGCTGGCAGCAAAGCAGGTGGAATTATCCTTATGTCCACATGTAAGTGAAGAATCAACGGCCTTGCTTTCAGAAGCTGCTGCACCTCCCGTGCGACCCTTCGCGCTCAAATCGAATGGCTATGAAGCCAAAGCCGGCAGTGAAGTGGTCCTGTTTCGCCACGAAAAAACCTTTTACAGCCGCCCGGGGCTTTTCCTGCGCGTTTATGATTCACAAAGCGCTGAGGAGATCAAAGCCAAAGTTTCTCCGGCAGATGCATATATGGTCGATTATGTCGGCATCGAGCTTGAGATGGGTGGATTTGTCATCCAGGCTGATGGCGGCGATTTTGGAAAGGCTGTCAGCACGGTGCGTGAGATTAGTCAGCGCCCATTGATACTCATCGGCGAAGCAGACCAACTCAAAGCAGGCCTGGCCGCGATTAGTGGTGACGAGAAAGTCATGTTGGGACACGCTACAGCTGATAACTGGGAGGCGATGGCGGCCCTGGCAAAAGAGTATGATACCGCACTGGCTATTGAAGCTGATTCTGTTGATGCAATGGTGGATTTATCCGAGAAAGTGCAGGGAGCTGGCGTCAAGGATCTTGTGCTTTCGCCCACCCAACGTGGCTTCCGCGGTACACTGACAGCCAATACAGTATCCCGGCGTATGGCCCTCAAGAAAAATTTCCGGGCGCTGGGTTACCCGATCATCAGTTTCCCCGGAGATGTTGGGGATGCCTCGACTGAGGCTACTCTGGCCGCGCAAGCCATTGGAAAATATAGCGGTTTCATCGTGATGGATAATTTCTCCCCGGAAACAGCCTACGCCCTTTTGGTATTGCGCGAGAATATTTATACAGACCCACAAAAACCGATCCAGGTCCAGCCAGGCATATACGAAATAAACGGTCCTGGTCCCGATTCACCTGTCCTTGTGACCACTAATTTCAGTATTACCTATTTCAGTGTTGCCAATGAAGTCGAAAGCTCCGGAAATCCTTCCTGGCTGTTGGTAACCGAAGCCGAGGGTATGAGTGTACTGACTGCCTGGGCAGCCGGCAAATTTGATGCAGAGGTGATTGCCAAAGACGTCAAACGGTTTGAAGTTGCCGATAAAGTCACCACGAAGAATATTGTCCTCCCCGGCCATACAGCAGTGCTCTCTGGCGAACTAGAAGAGGAACTCCCTGATTGGAACGTGCTCGTTGGACCGCGCGAAGCTGTTGATATCCCGGCCTATTTGAAATCTTTGGTCTAAGATAGTAGGTGCTTTATACCAGGTATCAAATTAGAATAAATTTGATACCTGGTACTTAAATCTCCCAATCCCTAAAATGGCTGAACACATTGTAAAATTCGATATTTCATCTGAGCCTGTCACAGTTCCCACAGGGACGCTGGTCTCCGAAGCCGCTGATAAAGCTGGCATTGAGATCAATCAGCCTTGCGGAGGGCAGGGCCGTTGTGGGCGTTGTGCCGTCATCGTTACCGAAGGCGATTCGAGTATTCGTCGTCGCAGCACCTTGCGTTTATCCTCTGAAGATGTGGCAGCTGGCTATGCTTTGGCCTGTCAGTCAGTCATTGAAGGGGATACCGAGATCACCATACCCCCTCAGGAAAAAATCCAGCGTCGGTTGACCACCGATCGAACTGTAGGCAAAGTGGTGATCCCTGCTGGTTACGATCCTCAACTGAGTCAAAGTATTCGCCGCGTCAAGCTCACCTTGCCGCCTCCCAGTATGGATGACCAGACTGACGACTGGAGCCGTTTACAGACAGCTTTGCGTAAACAGGCCGGCGTGACACAGCTA
>NZ_CEYOSI010000156.1:0-8549 GCF_982879505.1 Candidatus Desulfolinea nitratireducens | reverse complement strand
GCAGGAGCGGAGGCGCCATACCCTTCGATGGATAGAACGCCGCCTTCCGTGCCAACATATTTCCACCAGCCCTGCGCGATCCCAACTTCAACAGCAAGCCGTTTTTTCACTTGCGGCGGGAAAACAGACTCGCGGTAGGCTTGCTCTTGTTTCTCGAAGATTTCCAGCGATGGGACGGAAACCACACGCACAGCCAGACCCTCTTCTGCCAGTTTCTCTCCCGCAGCCAGGATCAGGCTGACTTCCGAGCCTGAGGCCATCAGAATTATTTCGGGATCATCCCCAAAATCTTTAAGGATATAAGCGCCCTTCTCGAGCTGAATTGGGTAGGCCAGGGTCGGCAAATTTTGGCGCGTAAGAACAAGCGCCGTTGGGCCTTTTCGATTCTCAATCGCAAATTTCCATGCCTGGGCTGTTTCATTCGCATCTGCGGGACGGATAAGGGTCAATCCCGGGATGGCCCTCAAGGCCGCCAAATGCTCAACCGGCTGGTGTGTGGGCCCGTCTTCTCCAACGCCGATGCTATCATGCGTGAAGACCCAGATCGCCGGATATTTTGAGAGCGCAGAAATACGCAAAGCGCCGCGCATATAATCCGAGAAGACGAGGAAGGTTCCGCCATAGGGAATGATCCCGCCATGAACGGCCATCCCATTGACAATAGCTCCCATTCCGTGTTCGCGTACTCCAAAGTGGAAGTTACGACCTTCTGGAGTTTCTGAGGAGAAAGCCTCGTAACCATCCAGCCAGGTTTTATTCGAGGGGGCCAGGTCAGCAGAGCCGCCGATCAACTCGGGGAGGCTCTCAGCGAGGGCATTCAAGACCTTGCCGGAAGCCACACGGGATGCGATCCCTTTCGGATCTGCTTCAAAGGTGGGAAGAGCATCCCGCCAGTTGTCAGGGAGTACCCCCGCAATCCTGCGTTTTAATTCCTTGCCCTTTTCCGGTGCGATACGGTTATAGGCTTCAAAGCTCATCTTCCAATCGGCTTCAAATTCACGCCCCTGTGAAAGGGCTTCACGATAATGGTCAAGGACGTCGTCTGGGATGTGGAAACGGGGCTCTACGGGCCAGGATAAATTCTCTTTGGCGGCGGCAAGTTCCTCGTCCCCGAGCGGGGAGCCGTGAACACCGTGCGTACCCTGTTTATTTGGGGAACCATATCCAATAATCGTCCGACATAAAATGATCGAGGGACGCGGATCCGCTTTTGCCATCCTGATCGCTGCGTCGATCACCTTCACATCGTTGCCGTCTTTGACTGTTTGCACATGCCAGCCATAAGATTCAAAACGGGCAGCGCGATTTTCAGTAAAGGCTAAATCAGTCGAACCATCAATCGAGATATGGTTATCATCGTAGAGATAAATCATTTTGCCCAGTTTAAGATGCCCCGCAAGCGAAGCGGCTTCAGAGGCAACGCCTTCCATCAGATCACCATCGGTGACGATTGCATAGGTATAGTGATCGACGATCTTATGACCGGGCTGATTGAATTGTGCGGCGAGATGGGCTTCGGCAATCGCAAATCCAACCCCGTTGGCAAATCCCTGACCCAGCGGGCCGGTGGTGACTTCAACACCGGGAGTATGCCCATATTCTGGATGTCCGGGAGTAAGACTTCCCCACTGCCGGAAATTCCTAAGATCATCGAGAGAGAGCTTATAACCGGTGAGATGTAGCAGGGAGTAAAGCAGCATTGAGCCATGCCCGCCAGAAAGAATAAAACGATCACGGTCAAACCAATTCGGGTTTTTCGGGTTATGGCGCAGATGGCGCGTCCAAATTGTGTAGGCCATCGCTGCCGCACCCATCGGCAAGCCGGGGTGCCCTGAATTGGCTTGCTGGATGGCATCCGCCGAAAGAAAACGGAGGGCGTTGATCGAGCGTTCCTGAAGTGTGTCTGTTGTCATATGGCCTCTATATTTGATTGATAATAACCCGGTTATTTTACCATTTACGCTCTTTGAGAGTATTTAACTGCTCCATCGATGGGATGGTATAGCGGATACGATCCTTACGAAAATGCGGTGTTCTTTTTAGAAAGCAGGATCAAGCGAAAGATTATCTGGAATGGATGAAAAAACTTCGCAAAAGAAAAAGCGGAGTTTTTGGTTTATCCCTGCAATTCGGCCAATTTTTCTCTGACCTTATCGGCGTGTTTCACTTCGCCATCTGGCTGCGTTACGCGAACATTTACCTTTTTCCAAAGGGCGGCGATCTTGCCATCCGGCGAGACGATAAAGGTCGAGCGGATCACGCCGACAATTTCCTCGCCATAATTGATCTTCGTTCCCCAGCCTCCATAGGCCTCATGGACAGAATGATCGGGATCACTGAGCAGGGAAATTCCCAAATTATATTTGCTCATAAATTTCTGATGAGCATCAGCATCATCACGACTGATGCCAACTATCTCGGCATTTAGTCCTGCGAATTCATTTTTGCTGTCGGTAAAATCACAGGCTTCCTTGGTACAACCGGGGGTGTCGTCCTTCGGATAAAAATAGACCACCAGCCATTTTCCTGAATAATCACTCAACGAGACCATCTTTCCATTTTCGTCGGGGAGGGTGAAATCCGGGGCCTTATCACCAATATTTAACATTTTAACACTCCTTTGTGAATATAAAAAGCGCCCTCCTCTGGCTGCCCCCGTATCCGGTAGGAGAACAGGTGGGGGATCAAATCAATACCTGGATTTCAACTCGGTTACGGGGAAATAGATTTTCCCTTCAGCCTCATCACCGAGGGAGGTCGTGTCTTCAGGGTTTTCAGATACCAGCCAGGCCGTATACGCGGCGAGGAGCGCGTTCAGCTGAGTGGAAATATAAATCTGCTCCACGGGTAAGACCCCCTGTCGCAAGCGATGCCGGGTGATCTCCTCGAAGAATTCCATCGGATCATGGATTTGCAGACCTTCACCGTACAAGATTGTCTGTCGTTGCAAACGTCCTTCAAGGGCTGAGATCGGGAGCAGGTTTCCATCCGCCATTGCAATGAATGCCGCCTGGGGGTGTGTTTCCAGCACCTGATATTTTGCATCTTCGCCAGGGAAGGATAGAAAACCCAGCCCGGTCAACTTTTCGTAGAGGGCAAAGCCGGATCGCATCCAGGAGGGACAAAGTTCGGCGCGGGAGGGTGTCCCGGCAACCTTGATACCGCGCTGATGTAATTCGTATTCTGCCATCCGTATATCGGCGCCGCGTAAAGGGGATTTTTCACTCGTTAAACTCTCTGACTCGAGCAGCGCTCGCACGCGTCCCTGATTCGGTCTCGCGGGTGCATTGATCGCCACATATGCACCCGCCTGTCCCCCAACAAAGCTAAGAATATCCTCCAGCTCGCCAGCTGCCAATGCCAGCAATTTTAAGTCCGCATTGAGGGCTGCATAAGTAAAGGCCTTGCGACCAGTCAGGTCAATGCCTATATATGAGGTTTGGTTAAAAAACATAGTAAGATAGTACCCTGTGAACGCGACAATACAGTATCAGTGTAGACTAAAATGGAGAGATATGCAACCCACTCGTAGAAGACTTCTGTTTATCGGCATTTTGGCGCTGGGGCTGATCTGGACTTTAATCAGCGCGGATAAAATCGGCAGCACTACAGCAGGATTGATCCCTGCCCCACAAAAAGGATTTCTTGCTCCCGATTTTACACTGGAAACATTGGATGGTAATTCAATTACGCTCTCAGACTTGCGCGGGCGTGTGGTTTTGGTTAACTTCTGGGCCTCGTGGTGTCCTCCCTGTCGTGCAGAGATGCCCGCTTTCCAGCAAGCCTTTCAGGATTATCATGGGCAGGGTTTTGAAATTCTGGCAGTTAACGCAACAGCCCAGGACAACCTCAGAGATATTGCTGCCTTTGTTGAAGAATATAATTTAAGTTTTCCGATAGCCCTCGATGCTGATGGCTCGGTCAACGAAAAATATCAGGTGCGCTCGCTGCCAACCTCCTATTTTGTTGATAAAGAGGGAATTATCAGCGAAGTCGTCATCGGCGGACCGATCAGCGAGGCGCTGGTTCGCGCCCGCATAGAAGAATTGCTCAAGGAGTAGCATGTTTCCTGTCATTCAAATTGGCCCACTGGCCCTGCAAACGCCTGGTTTGATCATCCTAATCTCGCTCTGGGTCGGTATCACACTCACCGAAAAGAGTGCGAAAGCCTATAAAGTTTCAGCTGACATGCTCTCAAGTCTCATCATGACCGCATTAATTTCAGGCGTGATCGGTGGACGGATTGCCTACGTGGCACGATATCCAAATGCTTTTACCAGCAATCCACTAAATCTGATCTCTCTGAACCCCGGTCTTTTCGACCTTGTCGGCGGGATTGCGGCAGGGGTCATCGGCGCGGTTATTTACGGGCAACGCAAAAATCTGCCCTTGTGGAACACATTGGATGCACTGGTCCCATTTTTCGGGATGCTGGCAATCGGCCTGGCACTCTCCAACCTTTCATCCGGGAACGCTTTCGGGATCGAGACTGATCTTCCATGGGGGATCGAACTTTGGGGACTAAAGCGGCATCCAACCCAGATCTATGAAATGCTGGCAGCCTTTGTGACCCTGAGCTTGCTCTGGCCGCCCAAAGAGGATCCCCAGCCCCGAGCTGGCGTCAGCTTCGTCACCTTTATCACCTTTACGGCTGGGTATCGTCTTTTCCTTGAAGCTTTCCGCGGCGACAGCGCCCTGATCTTCGGGGGTATCCGCTCGGCGCAGGTGGTGGCTTTGATCATCCTGGCAGGTGCGCTGTGGCTCCTGGATAGAAGAAAACCCCTTTCTCAAAATAGAAAGTAAAAATCATTAAAGGTCTCCCATCTTAGCAAAACAGCGGCAATTTAATATGCTATAAATACCTAATGAAAATACATGCACTGACTACGGAAGAAATGATCGAAGTAGACCGCCTGATGATCGAGGTGTACGGGATCAGCCTTTTGCAAATGATGGAAAATGCCGGCAGAAATCTCGCTGAATTAGCCTTCCGAATGTTAAAAAATGCAGGGTATGGAAAAACTGTTGCAATTTTATGCGGGGGCGGGAATAACGGTGGCGGAGGGATGGTCGCGGCCCGTCATTTGCATAATCGCGGTGTGGATGTAAATCTGCTGCGCGTGGGAAGGACATTGAAGGATGTTCCGGATCACCAATGGAAAATTCTCACTCAAATGGGATTACGGGACGACCCCGATTTCAACCTGGAAGGCACGGACCTGATCATCGACGCAATAATCGGCTACGGGCTGAAAGGGAATCCACGCCCGGATGTAGCAACTTTTATCGAGCGGGTAAATGCCTCAGGGAAGCCGGTTTTGTCACTGGACGCTCCCTCGGGGCTGGATACAACCTCGGGATCACCAGGCAAGCCCTGCATCCGGGCGAACGCCACGCTGACCCTGGCTCTGCCCAAAGTTGGGCTGCTATCCGCATCCGCAAAAGATGTGGTCGGCGATCTTTATCTGGCAGATATCAGCGTCCCTCCTGAGTTATACGGCCATCTCGGGATTGATATTGGGCCACTTTTTTTAGAAGATGGTATTATCAAAATTCAGGAGAATAGCATGTCTGATCTGTATACAAAGTCACCCTCAACGATCATTGTTTATAGCACCGTCTGGTGCCCGGATTGTAAACGTGCCAAGCAGTTTTTCGGCGAACAGCGCGTAGCTTATGCCAATGTTGATATCGAGAAAGATTCCAAAGCGATGGCTTTTGTTGAGGAGATTAACGATGGCAAGCGGGTTGTGCCAACGATCATCTTCCCGGATGGTGAGATCATGACCGAGCCATCAAATGCCGAATTGGCGCAAAAGCTCAATCTGCAAACCAAAGCACAGCGCCCTTATTATGATGTAATTGTGATTGGCTCTGGTCCAGCCGGACTGACAGCTGCCTACTACATGGCCCGCGAAGGTCTCACCACGCTTGTTATTGAAAAGGGCGGTATCGGCGGACAGGTAGGCATCACCCAGATCCTGGATAATTTTCCCGGTTTTGACGAGGGTATTGCCGGAAGTGAATTTGCTGACAGGTTGGAGAAACAGGCCCGCCGTTTTGGGGTGGAAATCCTTCAGGCTCAATCAGTTGAAGACGTTTCGCAAGAAGGGAATGATATTTGCATAACCACCAGTGACGGCACATCCTACGGAGCAAAGGCAGTCCTGCTCGCGACTGGCGCCAGCTACCGCCGCATGAATATTCCCGGGGAAGAAAAATTGATCGGCACCAATGTTCATTTTTGCGCCACTTGTGATGGGGCTTTCTATAAAGGTAAAAAGGTACTTGTCATTGGTGGTGGCAACAGCGGATTTGAAGAAGGCATTTTCCTGACCAAATTTGCTTCGCAGGTAGACATTGTCGAATTTTCGCCCAGTGCCAAAGCCAGCCAGATCTTACAGGACAAGGTCGCAGGAATGAAAAATATGTCCGTCACCCTTAATCATGCTGTCAAGGAATTGCGCGGAGAAAATTCGCTTGAGACAATTGTTGTCGAAGACCGCAAAACCGGTGAAATAAAAGAATGGGACTATGACGGTATTTTCGTCTTTATCGGACTAACACCCAACAGTCAGCTTATTAAAGGCAAAGCTGACCTGGATAAATTTGACTTTATCAAGACCGACAGAATGATGAGTTCTCTGCCGGGTGTTTTTGCTGCCGGTGACGTACGTGATGGCTCTACAAAACAGGCTGCCTCTGCCGCAGGTGAAGGGGCTTCAGCAGCAATCATGATTCGTGAATATTTAAATAAGCAAGGATACTAAAAAATGAATGATAATTTATACTCTCGTGAACCAAAACAAATTATTCTTTATGGAGTAACCTGGTGCTCAGATTGTGTTCGGGCTAAAAGTGTATTGGCGGAAAAGAAAATAGAATATCTTGAGATCAATATTGATAACGACTCAAAAGCTGCGGATTTTGTTAAAGAGGTCAATGGCGGCAGTAGAAGTGTCCCGACAATTATTTTTCCCGATGGGACAGTTTTAGTTGAGCCATCAAATAACGAACTTTCGGCCAAACTTAAATAGACCTCCTGCAAAAGTCCCTTTTTGACACTGCTCTAGCCGTCGTCCTTTGCGTAGCATCCGTTAGGGCGGCGGCGGGGACGCCGCCGGGAGCACATATGCAAGAGGTCTACTATAAAAAGAGCGGGAAGAATTTATCTTCCCGCTCTTTTTATTTATAGGACTTACGCATTTTTATAGTCCTACTCCCAATGCTCTGCGTTGGGGGATTGTAGGCAAGCTACAACGCAGAGCGTTGCAGCGAGAAAAAAGGTATTTTGCGTAAGTCCTGATTTAATTAGAACTACCCTTAAGCTTTAATTCGCACCAAACCCTGTTTTTCAGGAAATTTACCAACCACCTCTTCGTAAAACTCCCGCAGAATTTTCATATCTGCCTTCAAATTATCTGAGGGGATAAAATACCCGCCGATACCGCAAATCTTTTTTGAGTAATCCAGAAAAGCCATTGCTACAGAAATATGAGCATCCTTGGCAATATGATAAAAACCCGTCTTCCAATGGTCAACGTAATCTCTCGTTCCCTCTGGGGCAAGGGCAATGACCAGCTCTTTGCTATTGTTATAAATGTCTACAACCTGCCCAACAAAATTTTCGCGGGCGCCACGTACCACAGAGATGCCACCCAACCAGCGCATGATTGGACCAGCGAACCCTTTGAAGAGAGAATCTTTGCCAATCCAACGCGGCCTTAGTCCCAATCCGGCCATCATAAAAAAACCGATCGCCCAATCCCAATTCGAGGTATGATGTGCACCAACAAGAATATATTTAGGTTCAGGGGGAGTATCGTCAACCAGCCTCCAGCCAACCAGCCGCAATATAAATCGTGCAGAATGCTGCCACCAGCGCTTTTTTTTCGCGATCAAATTTCTATCCTTTTATTTCGTTTCCTTTGGTAAAAAACGGACCTGTCCTTGCTCGTGGGGGAATTTACCGATCTTGTCGGCAAAAAAATCCTGTAAGATTTTAATATCTTTTTCAATATCGCCACAGGGATAAAAATATCCGCCGACACCGCAAGATTTGCGTGAATAATCCAAATAACACATCGCGATCGGAATATTCGCGCCTTCAGCGATATGATAAAAACCCGTTTTCCAATGATCTACAAAACGGCGGGTGCCTTCCGGAGCAATCGTGATAACCATCTCTTTACGCTCGTTATACAGGTCGACAATTTGCTCAACAAAATTCTTGCGCGCCCCGCGTTCGACAGGAATACCGCCCAGTCCGCGCATCACCCAACCCTGTGGTCCCTTAAAAAGAGAGGCCTTCCCGATCCAGCGTAACCTGAGACCCAGCGCGGCCATCATCAACAAGGCAATTGGCAGATCCCAATTGGAGGTGTGATGCGCACCAACCAGCAGATATTTTTGCACAGAGGGTAACTCAGATACCAAACTCCACCCAAACAAGTTAAGCGTATATTTCGCACTTCGCTGCCAGATATAGTTAATAACTTTAGTTTCGCCAAAATAAGATGAGCATTGGAAATCTGGTAGGATAAGTTTGA
>NZ_CEYOSI010000155.1:0-8584 GCF_982879505.1 Candidatus Desulfolinea nitratireducens | reverse complement strand
GGGCTTGACCGAAGATCAATTTGTTACACCTCTGGAGCATCTTGATATTCTTTTCCCCGCAGAGAGTGCGCTAAATTACTTTTTTGATGTTCCGGCATCCACAATCACAAATCGTTTCACAATTTATCAAAGCTCCTATTCAAGTTTTTCAAAATTATTGATTTTAATAGGATTTATCTATATTTTTTTTCGGAATAACGATATTAAAAGAAAGCTTTGGTTCGAGGCAATATTGGTTGCAGGTATTTTTCTACCATTGTGGCTTTTTGCTCTTACCCAAAATTCTTCGTTATATGCTCAATTTTTTACTCTATCCGATCCCATTTTATATATATGGCTTGGGCTTGGTATATGTGGATTGTTGGAATTATTATCTTGGCTAATTAATTATGTCTTTTCTGCAAAGAAGAAAGATTATCGAAATCTAGCGATGATATTACTCAGCTTTCTGATTATTATTTTCCCCTTCTGGCAATCCCGCAAAGCAATCTTTTCTGCCTGGGAAAATGGGTATACTCGCGATATAAAAAATTCGGGCGTATATCCCATTTTTGCGCCTGAGCAAAAAGCTCGCTTAGCCAGACGTATAGTCAATAAAGTTGAAGAAGATGCGATCGTTTTTACAGAGTGGGATAGACTTTATACCTTTTATTACGTTGCCCATATAGAAAGGGGGCTAACAAGGATAGACTTTCATCAAGCCTATATTGGAGATGGGACGACAGAAGTTGCAGATTCTTTGGCAGCCTATATCGCCGGAAATATTGATACAAGACCAATTTATACAACTATTCCATTGCTTGACTTAATTCCATTTTATACATTTGAGCCTGTTTCAGATGACCTTTTACGGTTGCATAAAAGGGAATAGCCTTTCAATAAAATCCCCTTCATAAAATAATATTAATATCTGACGGTTCGAATCCGTTCACCCGCTCTTCCAAACCAGCCCTGGGGGCTGGTTTTCATGACACCAGCATAGTAAATCTTGTGATTTTTATTCCTTGCGATTCCCTTTCCAATATTCTATACTTTGATTACAAATTCTTAATAACCGGAGAATCCCATGACCCAAGATTTACGCAATTTGCTGAAGATACCCCACTCCCGCATTGATGAGATCAATGCAATCCTACTTAATCCCGAGGAGCGAGTGATCAACGATTTTCTGGATGTCGTCGCCAAATATGGCACACCTGAAGAGATCAATGCCAAAGCCGAAGAAGCCCGCAAGTTGGACAACCTGCTTGCCAAGGTCAAGGAGACCAAGCCCGAATACCTTGACGATCTAATTTGGCTTGAAGGGCAACGTGACGCGGGGGCTTTTATCACTGTGGATGATTATCGAAATAAAGTTCTCGGCGAAAAAGCCGCATCGACAAATTTCACCGATGATTTTGCCGTCACCCTTGAAGTCAGCGCCTGTCAATATTTCCCCTGGCTGATCAGCGCGGCAAAACGTTCGATCAACGAGGGCAAATTGCTGCCCGGGCGAATTATCCGCGTCCGCATGATGAAGGAGCAGGAAGAGGATGGCGACCTGGTCGCCTTTGCCGCTGCGATGCAAATTATCGGCGCATCCTATGTTGAGACTCTGGATACAAAGGGGACCGATGGTTCCAATATCCACCTCGGTGGCCCGGATACTATCGCAGGTTATTTTGGCGGGATCGGGCAGCCCAATGATCACGCCCTGATGTGGCTGGACGAATACCTGTATTACTATACCAACTATGGCCTCAAGCAGGTCCTGAATATCAATCCCGGCACGGTCTTTTTGGGATATATGCTCCATCGTCTGGAGATCGACAATGAGTTTAAAATCTCGGTCTTTATGGGCAATGATAATCCTTATGGTGCCTTGTGGACCTTAATCGGCGCAAAACTTTTCTCTCGTGACGATGGGACCACCCCCCTGATTGGCTTCAACTGGGGCAACTCGGTCAATAATCAATCGATGGAGATCACCGCTCAATTCCGCAAATCACTTGGCTTCGAAGATATCGTCCGATTTGAGCATCATATTACCGAGTGCTTCAAAAATATCATCATCCAACCCTACAACCGCCGCGACGAGTTGCTGGATCTGGCTGACCATGTCCCAAATATTTCCGCAAAACACGAGGGTGGTGATCCCGAAATAGACGGTGCACGAGAACACCCCTCCGATATTCTGGATTATTTCCGGGACAAAGCTGAGGTGATCGAATCGGGTGCCTGGGATGATCTGGAATTAAACTTCATGGATAAATACGAGTCCACGAATAAAACTGCCTGGCAACTAACAGAGCGCGGGTTGTCTTTCATCGCGGCAGACGTGCATAAGTAAAACTCTTCGCAAAATGAGACTTCCGAAGTTTTGAAAACTTCGGAAGTCTGTGCATTTAATCCCGCTCTCTGCCGCTTAGCCAGGTCACCAATCCCGCCATGAAAAGAGCGACCAATATAATTGCCATTACAGCCAATAAGCTACTATCTCCAACAAATTTTTTTTTCAACCCCTCGTCAACAGGAATCTCTTTTACCGCTAAAGTCGCGTCACTTGTGGGCGCGGGGATGCTGGTTTCTGTGAAAACAGGAGCTGTCGGCGAAGGCTCAATAGTGGCTGTCGCTGTCAAAGTCGGCTCGACCACGGTCGGGATAAGAATACGAACCAAAATCATCTCCCCGGGAAAAATCGATTCTTCAGCACTCATCCCGTTAATATTTCTTAATTCCTGGACAGTTGTCCCGTAAATATCTGCGATGCCCCATAAGCTTTGGCCCACCTTTACCTCATGAACCACCTGCCCATTCTCATTCGGGGTACTCGTCACAACGGGGACGATCCAATCCAGGGTCGGCAGCGCACCAGTTCCCGGGGTCCCGTCACCTCCCGATGGGGTATAAGCAATGGTGCCTCCAGTGGGAAGCGCGGCATCCAGCGTGTAATAGACATAATTTCCAACAGTCACCACGCCAGCGCCAACTTCTGTCAGATTGGGGGAGAGCATGGTAAGTAAATGGGGCGCGTCTCCCTGCCATGCTGTGACCGCCTGCGCGGGCGTTAAATTTGTGCCTGCCTGGATATTCTCAGAGAAAAATCCACCCAGCGAGAGATCTCCCGCAACCGGATATCCTGCTGCCAGCGCTCGCTGGGATGGGCGTGAGCCATCCGCACTGTAATGGGTCACCGTGCCTGTATTCGCCTGGTATTGGGTATGGGCCTGGGCAACGGACATCAAGGTCGCATTGATCGCATAAGGGGGCAATCCGTTTGCGGTGCGCAAAGCGTTCACTTCATCGATCAAGGTATATGCGTCGACAGCAGGCCTGGGATTGAGCGCGGATGCAGCAGCCGAGGCAGAGAAAATTCCCAATATGAATATTGTCAATAATGAGAATATCAGGTTACTTTTTTTCATGATCCGTCGATCATAGCGGAAATTAGCACCAGTGGATGATCTGCCGCGACACCCGTGCCATCTGCAATTTGCTCCCGGCAAGATGTCCCCGGGGCGACGATTGAGGTGGTTCCGCTTGCCCCCATTTTCCGGCGAATTTCCGGAAAGAGGACCAGCTCCCCCACCTGCATCGATAATGCGTAATGCTCCTCTTCGTAACCAAATGATCCCGCCATTCCGCAACAACCGGATGGGATAATCTCCACATCATAGCCAAAAGCACCGAGCAGCGCTGCGGTGGCTTCCTGCCCAACAGGGAGACCATCATCTGCGGGCGGACGGGCCTTTTGATAACAATGGCCATGCAAGCTGACTTTCTGCAAATCCTGATCTCGATCTACTCTTATCTTATTGGCTACGCGCAAATTCCTGTCATCACGCAATAAAAACTCATCAATAAGATAACTACGCTGATTCAAGGACCGCATATCTTCATTGTTCGGGAAGAAGTCCAAATACTCATCCTTTAGGGTATAGATCTCTGAAGGTTCAACCCCAACAACGGGATATTCTCCTTCGGGGTCAATTTTGGCGATCGCATTCCGCACAGCTTGGGCGTGCTTCTTTGCCGCCTCGAGAAATCCTTTTGAGATCAGGGTCCGGCCAGCGCCCATAATCGGTAAGGTAATCACTTCACAACCAGATGCTCCGAGAACTTTCAGCGCGGCCCGTTCGATCTCTGGCTCGAAATAGCGGGTGAAGGCGTCGGGGAGGTAGAGAATGATAGCCGGTTTATCTGTCACTGCGAGCGTCCGTTTGCGAAGCAGTCTCCCCCACTGTTTTGGAGATCGCTTCGTCGGATATAGCTCTCCTCGCGATGACAAAGTATTAAATTTTGGCAACGCACGTTCAGGGGCAACGCCTAAAGATTTCTTCGCCCAATTCCCAATCATTTGGTTACCCATTCCCCAATTGAGCAATCTTCCAAATGGTGCACCGAGTTTTGCCAATGATCCAATATACCCAAAGACATAATCCCTCAGTTTATGCGGGTGGGATTTGTAATAATGGCTGGAGAACTCATATTTGAGTTTTGCCATATCCACGCCCGAGGGGCATTCGGATTTGCAGCCCTTGCAGGCGATGCAAAGATCAAGGGAGTTAACAACTGCCTCTTGAACTGAGGAGGGCTGACCGCTGATCATGGAAGATGAACCGCCAAGACGCCAAGTTTTTAAAAAGTTCTTTCTTGGCATCCTTTGTGACTTGGCGGTTATGCTTTTCCCAGAGATTAATGCGCGAAGTAGATTTGCCCGTCCGCGCGTGGAATGGCTTTCCTCGCGGGTTGCCTGAAAGGTGGGACACATCGTCCCATCAAACTTCAGACAGACGCCGGCTCCATTGCATTGCTCGATTGCGCCGATCAGCCCGCCCTGTGCCCCATAGTCCAACACAGGGACGCTGAAAGCCTCTGCCTTATAATCCGGCCCATAACGTAAATTTTCGTCCATTGGCGGCGGGGAAACGATCTTGCCGGGATTGAGAAGATGATCGGGATCGGCAGCATTTTTGAGCAGACGAAAGGCATCGTTAATCTCTTTCCCATAGATTTTTTCAAGGAATTCAGAGCGGGAAAGACCATCCCCATGCTCACCGGTCATCGCGCCACCCAGGCTGAGTACAAGCCCTAAAGCGGCTTCGGCGATCTTGCGCAGGTCACGTTTTCCCTGGGCTGATTTAACATTCAGCACCGGGCGCATATGCAGGCAACCTGAGGAGGCGTGGGCATAGAATACGCCGCGAGTGCCGAAATTTTTGAAGATCTGCTCCATCCCGCGGACATACTCCCCCAGCCTTTCCACAGGCACCGCGCAATCTTCGATAAAGGTCACCCCGCGGGTTTCACTCGTGGATGTCGACAAAATCCCCAGGCCGACCTTGCGCACCTTCCAAATATTCGATTGTGCCTTTGAGTTAGTGACTATACGCAAGTCATCACCAAGCGCTTTGGCTTGTTCCTGCAAGCGGACCGGATTAGCCCCCGAAAACTCGACCACCAAAAGATCGGAGGCTTCCCCGTCAACAAAGTCGATCATCGGTGCGTAGGCCGGGACCTCGCGTGCCAACTCGATCAATATCCGCGGAAGCAACTCAATTGCTGAAGGTTTTTTCTCCAAAATCCCGGGGACTGCATCACAGGCTTCCGCAACGCTTTCAAATGGGATCACAACCAAAACCGTCTGCTTTGGCCTGGAAACGAGATTAACTGTCATTTTGCGAATGACAGCCAGAGTCCCCTCCGAGCCAGCGAGGAGAGGTACGAGGTTGATAGTATTAGGTTGAAGGTTGGGATAGCGTTTCTGATCCCATTGGGGAGGCGCTGAAGCCGACCAGGGGAGTAAATAATTCAGACGATACCCGGAGGTGTTTCGCCAGACACGCGGCCAACTGTTGCGGATTTGCTGATCATATTTATTACGAATATGGAGTGCCGCAGAATAGAGCGTCGCTTCGAGATTTGCCGAGGTGTCTAATTCGCCAAATTCAAAGGGCTGCGCAAGATGACTATCCTTTGCGATGAGAGAGGCTGCGGCTAACGATCTTTCCGCGAAAGTCGCCAGCGCACCATCGGCCAGGATGACATCCGCGGAAAGGATATGATCAGCCGCTATGCCATAGCGGATGGAGTGGGCCCCGGTCGCATTATTGGCGATGACGCCACCCATTGTGGCGCGATCGGCGGAGGCGGGGTCGGGACCAAATCCCAGGCCAAATTTGGCGGCGACCCGGTTGAGGTCAGAAAGGATCACGCCCGGTTCAACAGTCGCAGTACGCGTTTCGGGATCAACATCCACGATCTTGTCGAGGTGACGCGATAGGTCAAGGATCAGGGCATCCCCAATCGCCTGCCCGGCTAAACTGGAACCAGAGCCACGCGGTAAAATCGGAATTTTATATTTGGCAGCCAACTCAACCGCGGCATGCAGATCATCCTGATTTTGGGGGATAAAGACACCGCGCGGCGCAATCTGATAGATGGAGGCATCGGTACTGTAAAGGGTGATGGTGATATCATCTGTGCGGATATCGCCGGAAGTGAGACCCTTGAGTTCATGGATAAAATCGGGATGGAGTGACATGGGCCAATTATGACACAAGTTTGGGATTACAATAAGGAAAATTTAAACACAAAGGATACTAAGAAGCATTAAGAAAACCTTTGTGTTCCTTTGTGTTTAGTGAATAAGGAGATCAAATGAGCAATACAGCAGACGCGATCATCATCGGCGGGGGCATTCATGGGGCAAGCCTGGCGTTTCATTTGGGCCAGCGCGGCTTGAAATCTCTCGTGTTGGAGAAGAAAACACTCGCGGCCGGAGCAACGGGTCGTTCGAGCGGATTGGTACGAATGCATTACGATCTTGAACCAGAATCTCGATTAGCCTGGAAATCCTTTGAATATTTCCGCCACTGGAAGGATATTATTGGAGGAGATTCTGGATTCACCCGGACCGGCTTCATCCAACTCGTTTCTGAGAATTACGAAGAGGCGCTGCGTGGCAACGTCGCCATGCATCAGCGGATCGGGATCCCTTCCCTGCTGATCGACCCTGAAGACGTTAGACGCCTGGCGCCCTTTTTCAGGACGGATGATTTCAACGTGGCGGCTTATGAACCTGAATCAGGATATGCCGACCCGAATGCAGTGGCAGCCTCTTTAATGGATGCCGCCAAGCGCTTTGGTGCCCGACTGGTACAGGATTGCGCCGTGACGGGAATTCAACTTGCTTCCGGCAAAGTGAGCGGGGTGAGTACATCCCAGGGTGATTTCTCCGCGCCGATCATCGTCAATGCAGCGGGAGCCTGGGCACAATCCATCGCGGCGATGGCAGGAGTCGATCTTTCCGTGGACACCTGGCGACATGATGTGGCCTTTGTCCGGCAGCCGAAATCGATTCCCGCCAATTACCCGACGGTGATCGACAATATCCACTCGATGTATTTCCGTTCCGAGACCGGCGGGCTGACCCTAATTGGGCTGGAGGATAAAAATCCGATCGGCGAATCCCCGGATGGCTTTACCGACCGCGCCCAGCCTGGATTTGTAGAGCGGGCCATCGAGCGGATCTGCGAACGAATTCCCAGCATGGAGAATGGAGATTTACACAGCGACCAGGGCGGCTATGACGGTATCTCACCCGACCAGCGTGCCATCCTCGGGCAGATCGGACCGGAGGGGTTCTACGCCCAATGCGGCTTCAGCGGAACCGGCTTTAAGATCGCGCCGGCGGTTGGACTGTGCATGTCTGAGTTGATCGTGGACGGCGCAGCCAAAACGGTCGACATCAGCCCCTTTGATCCGCATCGCTTCGAGCGCGGAGATCTGTTGAAGGCCGAGCATGCTTATGAGGATATCTGGCATTAGGAAGTGTAAAGAAATCAACCGCCACACTTGTACCTGCGATGCAAGTGCAGGTGAGACGCGAAGGGCGCGAAAGGAAATCCAAGAAAAATAAGATCTTAGGATAGGAAAAATCTTATTTGTCGCCCCCTCAATCCCCCATTTTGAAAGAGAAAATAGGGGGAGGGGTTGACTGGGATCCTTTTATGGTTGCCCGGCGTCATTTTGCCATAGCTCAACGTCGCTTTGCCGTTGCTCAGCGTCGTTTTGCCGTTACTCGGCGTCGTTTTATGGTTGCCCGGCGTCGCTTTGCCGTTGCTCAGCGTCGTTTTGCCGTTACTCGGCGTCGTTTTATGGTTGCCCGGCGCCGTTTTGTCGTAGCTCAGTGTCATTTTGCCGTTGCCTTGCATCGTTTTGCCGCTGCACAGTGTGGGGAGGGGTTGCCCGGTATCGTTTTGTCGTCACTCAGTGTCGTTTTATCTCTGCACGACGCGGTGAGTGGTTATGCGCTTGACAGAATGTGAATAGGGTTGTAAAGTAATAGATATTACCTGATGGGTTTTGCAGCCCGGGTTTATGAGGAGGATTTTCTGTTTTACGCGCTCCAGAGTAACCTTATCACGCTTTTAGAATATGATAATCACGCGTTTTGCGGTTTATCACGCCATTTTTCCGCCTATAAGCCATTAAGCTGTTACACTCTGTATATTACCATTCTTTGAGGTGGATATACAGCATAAGTCGGTTATGTGTAGTTGAACGAACGTTTGTTCTACTGTCTATTAAGTGGGACAAAATG
>NZ_CEYOSI010000154.1:0-8598 GCF_982879505.1 Candidatus Desulfolinea nitratireducens | reverse complement strand
TCATCTTTTTTCGTTGTTTTTCAAGGTGCTGTCGCCAAGTTTGGCGAAACTAAAGTTATTAACAATGGATGCCATACGATCATATCCACTCATGATACCGTTGATCAATGAGCTTGTCTCAGGATCTCCAGCGGCTTTTTTCTTTAGCATTTGTGAGTACCCATCGATAAGGGTTAGTGGGGTACGCAGTTCATGTGCCGAAACCTGAATAAAACTGGCTTTGGTTTGGTCCATTTGCTCAAGCATTTTATTGGTCTTTTCCAGTTCGGCCGTATGTTTCTGGAGACGCTCAGCCATTTCGTCGAAAGAGCTGGCAAGCATCCCAATCTCATCATTGCTCTGAATGCCAGTGCGTTTGGTCAGATCACCCGCCTTGATGGCTTGAGATGTGTCCACCAAAGAGAAGAGGGGCCTAATGATGATACGTGAAATAGCGTAGCCAATAACAATAACCACCATCATAGCGATGGTGAACAATAAGACATAGGTATTTCGACTGATTGAGCCTGTCTCGAGAACAAATTCAAGAGGCAGAACCACCGCAAAAATCCCCAATTGGCTATCTGCAACACGCAGCTCACCGCGCGCCAGCCTGTACCAGCGTCCTTCAACAAGAATATTTTCTCCGTTGACAAGTTTCTCAGTCTTACGAACTTGCTGATAAATTTCTTCAGTGATATCCAATCCGGAAGCAAATAAGGGGTTAGCGCTTTGAGTTCCAAATGTTGTCGAAATCGTTTTCCCCGTTTCATCATAAAAGATGACATTCGCAATTGATGTGCTTTTCAGATGGGGGAGAATAGCATCCAATGACGTGCCAATGAATACCACCCCGACATTTTCACCTTCGAGTGAAATTGGGATAGCGGTAAAGTAGTAATATTTACCATCAACAGTATCCGTGCCCAATCCCCGTCGGGGTAAAGTGTCGGGATTATTCTCTTCGAGAATTTCTTGGGCAATGCTTTCGAGCATCGCTGATGATTGTGGATTAAATTCTGCCAGGCCACCATCTGATCGCTGAATAAAATGGAGTATCTCATTCCCCTCTTTTTCAAAGATAATGAGATTTTCCACATCTAATCCGGTTGCGACAGGCATCGCCAATTGGCGCAATTTCTGATCAGAATCTTCAACAAGTGCTTCTGCAATACCACGAGTAAATGCAATGATGCGAGCAGATTCAATATGGCTGATCTCCTGACGAGCCATTTCATCAGAGACAACACGCCCAGATTCGAGAAGCTGATTGGTCAGGCGTTCACTCAATGTATTGGTGACTAATTTTGTGACTACATAGACCCCCGTCACAGCGACAAGTAGCGTTAATAATAGGTATGGAAGAATAACCTTAAATCGAATACTCAACTAGATCCCTCCCGATTGTGCCTAATTAATTGCCCGTACTACAATACAGAACTAGTATGCCCTTATTTTAGCAGATAGTTATCAAGATTACTCAAGAAATTAAATTAGAAAGGTTTTTGTAAGTTTCCAGTATTCTTAAATCTACCGTATTTTTAGTCTTCATTTCTTGCTTAGCAGAAAATTGTTCTGCACCTATTCAAGTTCAGACTCTCTTTCCGTAAAATATGCCAGCATCCCGCCTTTTTGGGGCGGCATCGTGTATGAAAAAAGCAAGTAGCCCTCATCAAAATCATTCGGTTTCCAATCAGGGAAATCAAATGCGACCGCCACCACGCGTGCGCCCGGTTTTAGCTGACTGGCCAGATCATCCTGTAATCGGATCGCCTGATCGGATGTCAGATAGGCAAAAATGACGTCCGCATCACTAAATTCTGTACGATAGAAATTTTCGCGGCGGACACTGACTTTAGACTTGACTCCGCTAAAAAAGATTCTCAGCCAGGTGAAGGCAAACTGCATAGGGCTGGCCTCGATCCCGATTGCCCGCGCCCCAAAATCTTTTGCTGCCATCAGGATGATGCGCCCATCCCCGGCCCCAAGATCGTAAAGCAATTCATCGGGGCGCAAATCCACCATTTCCAGCGCTCTGCGAACGCGATCATGCGCGGTCGGTACCCAGGGCAGGCCATAAAAAAAGGGCACAATCGTCCACAACCCATACAGTAATGAAAGGATCGCCGCGATATAAAGGATGACAAAAAAGATTTGAAAGATCATCTGCTTTTGGCCAATCTGCGTAAGGCCATCAACGCAATAAAATTGAAAAGTACTGCGCCCAGCGCAACGACAGGAAAACCAAAACGATAAAGAAATGGTCCTAATGGCGCACCGATGGCACGTCCCAGTGAGAGGGCGGCAACATTGAAAGACATCAGGGTTGCCCGGGCGGAGGGCATCACTTCGGTCATCATCGGGAGAATACTGACTATGGTAAATTCGAAGGTGATATAGAAAAAGAAAAGTCCCAACAAGGCACCAAAGGTGGTTCGTCCTAAAAGAGGCAGGAGCAATGCGGCGAGAGAGTTGGCAACCAACCCAAAAGCGACGGCACGTTCCTTGCCTAATTTATCAGAGAAGATAGCCACCAGACCCTCACCTCCCAGTTCGGAAACGCCGATCACAGCCGCAGATGCACCCAGCGCAGCGATCTGCAACCCGAATGAATCTTCCAGCCAGACCCCGAAAATAAGATTGACGACTTCGTTGGCAACAGTCATCCATAATCCAACGCTCAATCCAGCCAGCGCGGGGGCATAACTGAGCACGTTGCGAAAATTCATCCGGACAGTAGCAGCCGTCCCCACGGGCGTTTCGTCCTTCGGGATCTGCCAGACGACGAGGAAGAAGGTCAGCAATCCCAACAGCGTAAGCAGTGGAAAGGGGGCCATCCAGCCGTCGCGCGCGATGAGAAATCCCATCAATGGGACACCGAGAACAAAGGAGAGGGACCAGCCCAACTCAGTGATCGCAATCACTCGTCCGCGCTTCTCGTAAGAAATACGGTCACTAAGAAAGGCTTGCATGGCTGGGTCAAAGACATATTTGCCGATGGCAGCAAATAACATCGAGAGGAAGAGTACAGGGAAGGTCGGCCAGAAGACGACAAGTGCCATACTCAATGTGAAGAGTCCCACCCCAAGCAGCATGCCAAATTTGCGTCCCCGGCTATCGGCGAGAGGAGCAACAAAAGGAGTAATACCGCCACCGATGGAGCGCACGGTAAGTGCAAGGGACATGGTTTCAATATCTACGCCGAGGGCGCGCGCAAAGACTCCCAGAAAAGGGTAGGCCATGCGATAGGCTGTGTTGAAGATCGTGCGGGTGAATGTGAAGAGAAATAGATTCATTGAGTCAGCGAGTCATAGATTCAGCGAGTCAGCGAGTCATAGATTCAGCGATTCAGCAAGTCAGCGTTTGGGAAGGCGTTTGCGTTGGTAGGAGATCTCAGTAACGATTAAGGCAATAACTTCATCCATGAGAGCAAGGCGATGCTCAAGAACTTCTTCACTCAGAAAGCGGCGAGCACGGAAATACCAACCTTTTGTTTCCCGAGCAGAGGCGAGGGAGATTCGGTAAAAATAAAGGAGTTCTTTACCATAACCGCGTCCCAGCCCCTCCTCGAGATTTGCAGCTACCGAGGATGAACTACGAATAATCTGGTTGGCAAGCGCGCGACCACGGCTATCTTTTATCCACGATTCCGTATCAACCCAAGCCAGATCATGCAAAAAGGATGATTTACGATAGCCAGCAAATTTCCAAATTGGTTCGGCTTTAATGCGTTCAGGAACATTTTCCTGCCATTCTTCATAATTTGCTATGGAACCAACAATATTGCGGGGCATCGATTCTCCAATTATTTCTTTCGGTTACATTGACTCGCTGATTTTTTGAATCGCTGAATCGTACCTTCGCAGAATTACTCGCGTAACAAAATACGCCGAAAGCAAGGTTAGCAAATTCAGGCCGACAAAGAACCCGATAATATTCCAGTTCCCGGAGCTAAAAATTGGGGAGGGGGGAGGGTGCATAATATTTTCAGCTGTGGCGAAGATAAAGCGTAAAGCAAGAATAAAGATGATATTGGCCGCCGAGGTCAGCCAGCTCAGGTTGAGCAGCCATAAACCAAGCTGTAAGAGTAGCCCAACCACAGCAAAGGTCATCGCCAGACGAAAGCGCGGCTCTGCAAGGAAAAGACCGTTCCAATTGGCATTCATTGCCCACATGGAAAGCGGCAGGTAGGTGATCCAGTAAAAGATACCAGTGCGACCAAGTGCCGTAGACCAACGGTGAAAAGCTTCCTTTCGCGTGATCAGGCCAACCAATCCGCTTAAGGCGGCAGCAGCAAAAAGAAGTTCGGCAGTCAGTACCCAGGCTCCGTGCAAATAAACAAGACGCACATTTGAGCCAAGGGTCTGCTCCTCGGGACCAAAGAAGGTCATTACAACAATGGCGAGAAGGATAATGAAAAACCAGAAGAGGGGGGATTTTGTATTTTTAAACATGGGTAGATTTTACCTCGAGTTTCAGAAAAGACGGGCCTTTTGGATCATTTTTTCTAAATGGTTCAGCGCTGAGGGTTGAAGAGATGATTGGAAAATTAGACTGGTTGTATTTAACTTCAAGGGTTCTTCAAAAAAAATGCCTTAGCAAAAGCTAAGGCATTTTTTAATTAGTAACTTTCTCGTTTCGGGCTTGATTTCATTATTTCCCTTTGTTCATTATTCTCCGGAGAAGCCCTAATTTGTCCAAATTATTTTGATTTCTTAAAACTGAGGATCTACGGTCAGAAGTTCTGTAGCTAATTCAGTATCCAATGCTTTTGAATAGTAAAATCCTTGTGCATATTCACAATTAATTGATTTTACGAATTCCAATTGTTCAATTTTTTCAACACCTTCTGCCACCACGATTATCCCCAAATGATTTGCAAGCGCTTTGACCATCTCAATTATTTTCTTGCTCGCTTCTTTCACCCCAATCATTTTGATAAAGGATTGATCTATCTTCACAACATCCACCGGGAATTGAGCCAAATAATTCAATGCTGAATATCCGGAGCCGAAGTCATCGATAGAAATTCGGACCCCCATTGATTGAAGTTTTCTGAGCACTTCAATCGTATTCTCATCATCAGAAGTAGTGGCTCTTTCTGTAATTTCCAAATACAGATTTCTCGGATCTAACTTCGTATCCTGAAGAACTTGAATGATATTGTCGACCAGGCTTGGGTGAATTATATTTCTTGCGGAAAGATTCACAGTAATAAAGAGAGGGGGGTTACCCGGAAATTTATTTTGCCATTCAACTGCCTGAGAGCAGGCGTTTTGAAGCACCCAATTATCTGTTAAATAAGAAAGTCCTGCTGCATCCAACAAATCCATAAAGTCACTTGGTTTCAGAATGCCTCGATCAGTTGTGTACCAGCGCAAAAGTGCTTCGAATCCTGCAATACGTCCGGTTTCTAATGAAATAATGGGTTGGTAATGGACTCGAAACTCTTTCTGAAGAACGCCTTGTCTGAGGGCTGTTCCGATGAGCACGCGTTCTAATGCCCGATCGCGCATGGATTTATCGAAAATCTCCACACGCTCTCTTCCCAACTCTTTCGCCTGGTACATTGCAATATCTGCATCCTGGAGAATGTCCTCAGGATATTCATACCCTATTGTACTGATTGCCACCCCAATACTCACGGAAGAATATATTTTCCTCCCATTGATATTATAGGGCTTTGAGAGGGTTTCTTTAAGGCGATTGGCCGTTGATAAGGCAAAGAGATTTTCTTTAACATTATCAAGAAGGACAGCAAATTCATCTCCGCCAAAGCGGGCAACTACTGTTTCTCCGGCTGCTAAATCAATACTGCGGATATTATGTTTTAATCTTTCAGCCATGGCAAGGAGCAATTTATCACCAACAGCATGGCCCTGGCTGTCGTTGACATCTTTAAAATTATCGATATCAAAAAACAGTACAGCAAATTCAACACCCTCCTTTTGCTTGGATCGTTCAAGCGAACGGCTTAGACGATCAAGGAAGAATGCCCGATTTGGTAAATCTGTAAGCGAATCGTGATTGGACTTATATAATAATTCGCCTTCGACCCGATTCCGCTGAAGAGACATTGCAACCTGATTACCGATTGCCAGGACCAATTGGAGATCGCTGTTATAGAAATGGGTTGAGGAACCCAGGGGTTTTCTGGCAAAGATCAAAGCAACAACAACCTCATCAATCATCACCGGCACAAGTAACATTGGGAATAACAAGGGCACTGGTATGGTGGCTTGATCATTATTTCCATGTGATTCTTTATCGCTATATAGAAACAAATTTGCGTTTTTATTTTCAATTGTTTTTTTGGCAATTGAAACTGGAATTCCCGCCTCTTCCAGTTGGCTAAACTTGTCAGCCAGGATTACTTGGCATTCTTCAGCTCCCAGCATGCTTTTAATCAATTCTGAAATTTCAGATAAAGCTATATCTAAATCTGGTACGTTGACAAGCTGTTGTCCAATATTATGCAGAAGAACCCCATAATGATCAATGGATTCTAAAATCAGCTCAGTTGTCACCTTCGTTTTTAAAATGGAGGAATTGTCCAATTGAGGCAACTTTGAATCGGGTTGGATTATCGTAATCAGGCATAATCCCACCCGAATTTGGTCTTCATGATGTAAAGCTTGGACAGCATGAATTCGTTTGCCATTGACAAAGGTACCATTAGTGCTCTCATTATCTCGGATTGAAACACTGTTTTTTGTTTGGTTGTAATGAATTTCGGCATGATAACCTGATGATGTGCTATCCTGCAAAATAATGGCATTATCAGCTTCCCTCCCAATATTGTTGGACCCTGGTTTTAGTCTGTATTCCTGGTAGTCTTCGGTGTTCGATCTGATAACCAGCAGCCATTCTTCCTTGCCAAAATTGGTAGTATTTGAATTCAAAAATTTCCTCCTACTTTGAGCACGTTATAAAAATATTGCAACATTATCGGAATTTCTTCCGATAATGTTTTTCAATTCTTGCAGTTCAAAAAATGGTTGTCAAATATTGACAGATCAATCAAATTCCAATTATTCGTAATTGTGCCCATTATACTTATTAAAATATAGGCTGCACTTTGCACCTGGCTATCAGAATGGATACAGATCCGTTCTTCCTTTTCGAGTATGTGAACCATTCATCTGGCGGGTTGGAGTTTTACTCACAGCCAACCTACATTTTTTAATCTAGTGAGCATCCATAAACAAACTCCTGTTTTTTTACCACAAAGTCACATAGGACACAGAGAAAGTCTTCATGGCCACAGAGAAAAATTTTGCCCGCACTTTGCGCAGGCACACGTGTGCGCTCCGTGTCTCTGTGGTGGCCTTTTCGGGAAGTTGTTTTTAGACGGTTACTAGGCTGCGATCATGAAGATATTTTCTCAAGCTCTTCAACCATCAGATTGAAATACAGGTTTATATCATCGATGGCACCGCTGATCCCATCAGAATAGGTTGGATCGCCGGGATTTGAGGTCATCAAGATCCAACTTTGTTCCAGGTTTTTTGTGGATTGCGCAATACCAAGTAAATTCTGATTGAGTTCCTTCAGTTCCGGCGGGGGGGGCGGGAGAGATTCCATCTTTTCTGCAGCAGTGGTCATTTCGATCAAGTCATTTTTTATTTCAAGATGCCAATTTGCATCTTTGGTAAATAAAATATCATTTTTAAAATTGGGCAATGCTCGTTCAAATTTGGAGTATCCGTTTAGCCATTCCAACATGACAGACTTAAAGGCGGCCTCATATTCTTGTCTGGCGCTTTCGTCAGAGATCGGGGTACTGATCTTCGTTGGAACCGGTGTACTGGATAAGATCACAACTTGGGTTTCGACGTTCCTTCTTGCACCAGATACAGCCAAAAACCCACTGGCAGCAAGAACTAATGTGATGATGGCAATATACAAAACCGGGCGATTCATTTGCTTTCCTTTTAGACTCCACCCAATATTCTACCTGGTGTGCCAAATTGATATTGAATTATTCAAGTCAATTGGAAAATTCAATAAACTATTTGATTCTTCCAACCGCTAGCGTATCACAAAATTATTGGTGAAGATATCCTTCATTAGCCTACCTAATTATTATTGGCAATGATATAGGCAATAATTACTGCCAATAAAAGTACACTCAGTCCGCCTACAACAAGCATCATAATTTTCCTCCTCTCCGGGGATAGCTCAGACCACCTGGGTTCTTCTTTCCACTTACTTCGATTCGCCAGACCAGCGATCAAAAAGACAGCGCCCAACCCCAAAAGACCGGGGTTATCAGTCGCGATGCCGATCGGCAACCAGACGATACCCAATATGAATAAGGCGCGATAATTTGGCTCCGTTTTTCGGCCTTCCCTTTTATTTATTGCAAATATTGCAATACCAATAATCAGGAGTATGATAATGATCGCCAATATCAGGGAGTCCTTCATAATAAACCATCTTCCCGTAAACGATTCACCAGACCAAGTGTTGATTTGCTTCGGTCCATCGTATAGATATGCAAACCCGGCACCCCAGCCTCGATCAATTCTGCACTCTGCCGGGCGGCAAAGTCGATCCCAAAATCATTTAGGGCCGCTGCGTCGTCTTCGGGCAAGGCCGCGATCCCGGTTTCGATGG
>NZ_CEYOSI010000153.1:6170-8612 GCF_982879505.1 Candidatus Desulfolinea nitratireducens | reverse complement strand
GGAGCTATTCGGTATGAATCGGCGGACTAAAGTCCTGCCTTAGTTTATGAAAGCCCCTTCGGGGCTACTGGATACTCCAGTCTGAAGGACTTTCATGTACTGAGAAGAGGCTTTCAGCCCCGCACGGGAGAAAAAATGAAACAATACGAAGCTGTAATTGAAGCATTGAAAGAAAATGGTGGGTATGCCACACTTGGGCAACTTTACCAAGATGCTTTAAAATTTCCTGACGCCGAATGGAAAACAAAAACACCTTTCGCTAGTATTCGGCGTATCGTACAAGTACGCGATGAAATCTTCAAAATTCGTCCAGGGTTGTGGGCTTTAGAATCTGAACGAGATAAGGTGATGGAAATTTTCTCAGAAGATAAATCGAAGCCAAAAGCAAGAGAATACACCCATTCTTTTTATCAAGGTTTAGTCACTGAAATTGGCAATTTAAAAGGATTTCAAACTTTTGTCCCTGCGCAAGACAAAAATCGACCTTATGCTCAGAAGAAGCTCAAAGATATTGCAACCCTTACCGAATTTTACCCCTTTACCTATCCCGAAGTTTTGCGCCAAGCTATTACGATTGACGTGACATGGTTTAACAAAAGGCATTTTGCCGCATCATTCTTTGAAATCGAGCATTCCACAGATATTCACAGGTCTCTGCTTAAATTTGTTGAGCTTCAAGATTTTCGTTCAGATTTTTTCATCGTTGCTGATGCGCATCGAAAAGCAGAATTTGAAGACAAGATATCTTTGGCAGCTTTTTCTCCAATCCAATCCTTCGTAAAATTTATCGATTACAACAATGTCGCAAATCTTCACACAAAAATGACAGAAGTTGTTTTAGCTGAAAACGCAGTATTTTAGAGGCATTCACAATGGACATTGATCTTCAAATACGTATAGCAACATTTAACTGGCTATCTGAGCAAACAAATATTCTTGGCGAAGTTTTACCTCGGAATTTGCTTCAACAGGGATTTGAATTTAGGAATCAAAGAGTACCCTTAGTTGCTCCCAATGGAATTTTCAAACCTAAAATCATGGAGTTACCTCTAACCATTACGACTACGGTCCAAGGCCCTTATGATGATGACCTTTACTTATCAGGAAATGATGATTTTTTGAACTATAAGTATAGGGGAACAGATCCTAATCATCATGACAATGTTGGTTTAAGAAAAGTGTTTGAGCAACAAAAACCTTTGGTGTATCTACATGGAATTGATCCTGGTAAATATTTAGCTTTTTGGCCAGTTTATATCATTGCTGACGACAAAAGCAATTTGACTTTTAAAGCCGCGCTCGATAATATGGCATCTTTACAAGATGGTGAGTTTTTGCCCCATCAGATAAATGAAAATGCTTTGGGACGGCAGGCTTATATTACATCCACCGTAAAAGTAAGATTGCATCAAAGAAGTTTTCGAGAAAAAGTTTTACGCGCTTACAAATCACAGTGCACTTTGTGTCGATTAAAACACCCTGAATTGTTGGATGCGGCACACATCATCCCTGACAATTTACCGGAAAGCACTTACTCAATTGATAATGGACTTTCTCTTTGCAAACTCCATCACGCTGCATACGATAGACTTTTATTAGGTATTACACCTGACTATAAAATTCATGTTCGCAATGATATTTTGAGAGAAGAAGATGGCCCTGTCTTAAAACATGGTTTGATAGGGTTACATCAAAGCCAAATCTCATTACCAAAATTTAAAAAGTATTGGCCAAATCAGGAATATCTTGATTGGCGTTACCATAAGTTTTTAGAAACCCAATAATTCACCAAAATAAAACCCTGCCACATCATCACCCCGCGCGGCAAAATCCCCCGCCTACACAAGTGGTAAACAAAAACGCCCAGCGAAAAGCTGGGCGTTCATTTTTAACATTTATGCAGTTCGTGAAAAATATTTTCTGTTAAACACTCGCTTGCGCTTTTTTTCTGAGGATCCAGGTCAGCGCCATTCCGAGCGGGATCAGTGATAAGCCTCCCCCGACCAGTGAGATAACGGTGTAGCTGGTGGCGGCATACACCAATCCGCTCCCCAAACTTCCGGTAGCGGAGGCCAGCCCAACCAGGAGATCGTTGACACCCTGGGTGCGGGCGCGCTCCGCCTGTGAAAGCTGGTCTGCCAATAAGGTCGAGCCGCCCACAAAGCAGAAGTTCCATCCCAGGCCCAAAAGGAAGAGGGAAACAGCTATCGGGAAAACATTTGATGAAAGCGGGGCGGTGAAGCAGGCCAAAACCAAAATAGCGGCTCCCGTTAATATGACCGGGGCGCGTCCCCATTTATCTGCCAGCCGCCCGGAAACGACAGAGAAGGCAAACATCCCCACCGTATGTGCCGAGATCACCGCGGAGATACTGCCGAGGCCGTGGTCGTTGCCCTTCATATGCAGGGAGGTGATCACCATGATCGCGATCATCACGACCTG
>NZ_CEYOSI010000153.1:0-6070 GCF_982879505.1 Candidatus Desulfolinea nitratireducens | reverse complement strand
CGTTGCCCTTCATATGCAGGGAGGTGATCACCATGATCGCGATCATCACGACCTGTCCGATCACCATTGCGGTGACGGCGATCAGCGCCGCCGGTTGGCGAAAAATAACGCCAATTGGGCGTGCTTCCCCTTCAGGGGCAGAGTCAGGGTAAAGGGCAGCGACCTCTTTCCCTATCTCGCGTGGGTCCGGACGTAAACCGAAAAAAATGGTCAGGGATGCAAATCCCATCAAAATCAGCCCGGCGATATATCCGCCGGCCAATTCATCCATCCCCAGGCTGAGCGCAAATAGAGCCATCGGGGCGACCAGCAGGGGGCCAACGATCGCCCCAAAGGTGCCGCCCAGCACCACATTCGCAATCGCCCCACCACGTTTTGTCGGAGGGTTGACCTCCGCAGCAGCAAAACGCCCCAAGAGCATCGCTGACTGGGCAAATCCAACGAATAACATACCCCCCAGCATGAGCAGCAGCAGGCTCTGGTTGGCGGCCATAACGATCAAAGCAGATCCCAGCGCGCCAAAGATCAACCCCAATGCAATCCCCATCCTGCGGCCGAACTTATCCATCAGGATACCCCAAACCGGGGCTGCCAGGGCGCTCCCTACCAGAAGGATCGCAGGCGGCAAACCGGCCCAGCGAGCGCCGCCTAATTTGGCGCCTAAAATCGCATTGACGGGTGCTCCGGCCAGATAACCGGCAGAGTATAGACTTTGTGCGAGAAAAAGTGTAAAGGTGATCTTGCGGGCAGTTTTTGCTAAATCGGTCATTATTTGTCCTTTGGATAAGGCGCAATTATAACGCTGAAACGATGAATTAATCGTCATTGCGAGAAGGGCGGAGCCCGACGCGGCAATCTCCTCATCCTAGGTGGAGATTGCCGCGCCATCGAATTACATCGACACCTCGCAATGACCCAACACTTCGTATTTCCCACTTTATGGTAAAACTACGCCCAGGAGAAAAGATGAAATCCTACGAAGAACTCACCTTTCGCGGCAGGAACCTGCGCCTGCGAAAACTCTGCATCAAAGCCCTTGAAGCCTATTCCATTGAGGTAGCCCGCGTTCGTTATCTGACGACAGAAAGCACCACCATGTTCCGCGTCGATTCGGTCGACGGCAGCAAATATGTCATCCGCCTCTACTCAGAGATGGATTCCGGTCTGGCCGAGAATCAGACCGAGATGTTCTGGCTTGCGGCGCTGGCGCGTGATACCGATCTGCGTGTTGTTCAGCCGGTCGCGCGGGTGGATGGTGACTATATTACCTTTGTCAGTATGGAGGGCGTTCCCGCAGAGAAACGCTGTGCGTTATACAAATGGGTGCCTGGTGTCCCGCTCGAAAAATATATCAGCAAGAAAACCTATTATCAGCTGGGTGCTATCATGGCTGCCTTGCATAACCACGCCGAACGTTTAATTCTTCCTGCTCATATCCAACCCAAACGCTGGGATAAGATCTTCTATTTCCCCGATGAAAAAGCCGTATACAATACCTCTGAATTTAGAGATCTTTACACCCCCGCACAGATCCGCATCCTAGATCGGGCCTGTGCCTGCGCAGATCCCTTCCTTGCTGGAATATATAAAAAGGATAGAATCCCCTTCGTCATCCATGGCGACTTGCACTTCTGGAACGTCCATATCCATCGCGGCAAACTATATGTTTTGGATTTCGAGGATATGGTGATGGGATTCCCCGCGCAGGATATTTCCATCTGTCTCTATTACCTGCGGAACGAGACAACCTACGCCGAACTTGCTTCCGCTTTTCAGGCAGGATACGCTACCGTGCGTGAGTGGCCCTCTTTCAGTCAACGCGACCTGCAGATGCTCTGGGTGGCGCGTATGGTAAATTTTGTAAACTATGCCGCGCAGGTATTCGATAAAGATGAGGACGCCCGGGAATATATCACTTCGCGCTGTGTAGAGTTGGAAGGCTTTTTAACGAAGACTGCATAAGGACTTAATAACTGATGTTACGCAGTGTGGTTCTTTGGTAACTATCTGGGCTACCCTCACCCTCCGCCCTCTCCCTGAGGGAGAGGGGACTCATCCCTTCCCCCCTTGGGGGAAGGCCAGGATGAGGGCAATGCCCAAGGCTAGCGATAAAATATCAACCACTTTGTGCAATGTGCGTAACATCAGTTAATAAAATAGGACAAACCATGAAATTCAACGATTACCAGCATAAATCCCGCAAGACCGCCAAATACCCATCCATCGGACACCCCGTCATTTACCCCGCGTTGGGATTGGTCAATGAAGCTGGCGAAGTCGCCGGCAAGATCAAAAAGGTTTTCCGCGATAAGGATGGTGTCATCAATGGAGAGACCAGGTCTGCGCTCAAGGCCGAGCTTGGCGATGTGCTCTGGTATCTTGCCCAGGTGGCAACTGAACTCGATCTGACCCTCGACGAGATCGCCGAATATAATATTGAAAAACTTTACGGCCGTCTGGATCGTGGCACCATCCGTGGAGATGGGGATGAGAGATAATGTTTTCAATTCATCCTGACCTACAATTTTGTTAAGTGGTAAGATTTTCCTCACAACCAGAATCTACATAGGCAGAATTCTAATCTTTCTCCTATACTTCCCCTTTTCATTTTTGGTACAATCTAAAGTAGACTAAACTTGTCAGATTGGCCCAGCAACCCTTTTATTAAAAAAGCCGATCATTAACCGTCTTCAAAAACACCAGAAGATAGAAATAAAACAGGCGGTCATTTGGCATAACCGCCAACAAGTAAGAACTAGTAACAGGAGTAAATTATGGCAAGCATGGAACGCTTTACCCAGCGTGCCCGCCGGGTCCTCGGTCTCGCTCACGAGGAAGCCGAAACAGCCCGAAAAGAATCACTTGGAACCGAGGATCTTCTCCTTGGATTGATCATCGAGGAAGGCGGAGTGGCCGGTCGTGTTTTGCATGAGCTCGGCCTCGATGTGGAGCGTGTCCGCGATATCGTTCAGCGTGTCACCGAAGATGCCCCGCGCGTAGACCCCACCGGCAAAGTCAACCTTTCTAATAACACCCAAAAAGTCCTCGAATATGCGATCGACGAAGCTCGGGCTATCGGTCATCATTATATTGGTACCGAACATCTCCTTCTCGCCTTAACCCGCAGCGAAGGGACCGTTCAGGCTGTATTCGAAAAATTGGGACTGACCTCCGATCAGATCCGTAAACAGGTCCGAAGGATCCTCAATGAAGGACCCTCCTCTTCCACCCCGGCAGTGGGACAAGGCAAGCGTGGATCACGGTCTGCTCCTCCTGCTATAAAAGAGCCCAAAACACCCCTGATCGATCAGCTCGCTACTGACCTGACTGCCATGGCCGAAGAAAAGAAGCTTGATCCCGTTATCGGGCGCGAAAACGAGATCGAACGCGTGATCCAGATTCTTGCACGCCGTACGAAAAATAACCCCGCCCTGATCGGTGAACCCGGCGTTGGCAAAACAGCGATTGTCGAAGGTCTCGCCCAGCGGATTGTGGATGGCGAAGTTCCCGCCCCGCTGATGAACAAGCAGGTCCTGCAATTGGACGTAGGCTCCCTTGTCGCCGGGACGATGTATCGTGGTCAATTTGAAGAACGGCTCAAACGCATCATCGACGAATTAAAGAAATCAAAGGCAATCCTCTTCATTGATGAAGTCCATATGCTTGTTGGCGCAGGCTCTGCAGGGTCAGCGGTGGATGCCGCCAATATCCTCAAGCCGGCCCTTTCACGCGGTGAACTGCAGGTAATTGGCGCAACCACGATGGATGAATATCGCAAAAGCATCGAATCAGATGCCGCCCTCGAGCGTCGTTTCCAGTCTATTTTGGTTGAAGAGCCATCTCAAGAAGAGACCATTGCCATTCTTAAGGGCATCCGTAAGGCCTACGAGGACCACCATCATCTTGTCATCTCCGATGAAGCCCTTGAAGCGGCCACCCAGCTTTCGTCCAGGTATATTTCTGAGCGTTTCCTCCCGGACAAAGCCATCGATCTGATCGACGAATCATCTTCACGGGTACGCATGTACAAATCCCCGGCTGCAAAACAGGCAAAAGACCTCTTCAGCAAGATGCGTGAAACCCGTGAAAGCCGAACGCTGGCACAGGAAGAAGGCAAGGAAGAAGCAGAGATCCAGGCCATTGACGCCAGTTTGGCTAGGCTCGAGGAAAAAATCGAAAAATTGCGCACCGGCTGGGATCGTACTACAAGCCCGGTTGTCAGCGCAGAGGATATTGCTGAGATGGTTGCCATGTGGACAGGCGTTCCACTGATGCAGCTTGCCCAGGAAGAATCAGAGCGTCTTTTGCACATGGAAGATGAACTCCGCGAGCATATCATCGGGCAGGATGAAGCGATCGAAACCATCGCCCGTGCCGTCCGTCGCGCCCGTGCCGGTCTGAAAGACCCCCAACGGCCAATTGGTTCGCTGATGTTCCTTGGGCCAACAGGTGTCGGTAAAACTGAGCTGACCAAAGCCCTGGCCAAATTCATGTTTGGCAGCGAAGACGCCGCCATTCAATTGGATATGTCCGAATTCATGGAGCGACACACGGCCAGTCGTCTGGTCGGTGCGCCTCCCGGATATGTCGGCTATGATGATGCCGGTCAGCTGACCGAAGCGCTCCGCCGCCGCCCCTACTCGATCGTCGTCTTTGACGAGGTGGAAAAGGCGCATCCTGAAGTTCATAATATGCTCTTGCAGATCATGGAAGAAGGGCATCTCTCTGATGCCCGCGGACGCAAGGTTGATTTCAGCAATGCGATCATTGTGATGACCTCCAACGTCGGCGCGGATATGATCAAAAACCAGGGCTCGCTTGGCTTCCAGCTCAAACGCGACGAGGCCACTGAAGAACGTCTCTCTTACGAAGATATGCGCAAGAAGTTGACCGATACCCTCAAGCGCGAATTCCGCCCTGAGTTTATCAATCGTCTCGACGGGGTGGTTGTCTTCCGTTCTCTCAATCAGGCAGATATTCAGCAGATCGTTTCACTCGAGCTGGATAAGGTCTCTGTTCGTTTGGTCGATCATGGGCTGACTTTGAATGCAACCCCGGTTGCCCTGACCCAGCTCGGTGAACTTGGCTACGATCCCGACATGGGCGCCCGTCCTCTCAAGCGTGTTATCCAGCAGCAGGTGGAGGACCCCCTCTCGGATGCTGTCCTGGCTGGCGAATTTGTCGAAGGCGATGTCGTCCTTGTGGATCTGGACGATGGCGGCGAGATCATCCTGACGAAGGAAACTGCTCCCGTCAAAAAGAAGAAGAAAGCAGAACCCGCCCCCGCGGCGTAAGAACGCTAAGGGTACGAAGAACGAGTGATGCGTGACGAGTGATTTCACTTTTCATGCATCATTTTTTTATCACGTTATTTTGTATTGCTCCCTCAAGGAGGTATTATGTCCCAAGAAATCACAACCCTCGCAGGTGGATGCTTCTGGTGTATCGAAGCAGTCTTTGACGATCTGAAAGGCGTCTCAAAAGTGGAATCCGGCTACTCGGGCGGAGAGGTTCCCAATCCCAGCTATGAGGCCGTTTGTACAGGCCAAACTGGTCACGCCGAAGTGGTCCAGGTTAGTTTTGACCCCGCGATCATCTCTTTTGACGATATCCTGCGGGTCTTCTTCTCTGTCCACGACCCGACCACCCTCAACCGCCAGGGTGCAGATGTGGGCACACAATATCGCTCGGCTATCTTCTATCATTCAGAGGCGCAGAAAGAATCCGCCGAGAAAATTATGGAAGAGATGGCGTCTCAGTGGGATAATCCCCTCGTGACCGAGATAATCCCCTTTGAAAAAATTTATATTGCTGAGAATTATCATCAGGAATATTTTTCGAATAACCCCAACCAGCCCTATTGCCGCGCAGTTGTCGCGCCAAAGGTCGCTAAATTTCGCAAGGAGTTTGTCGCTAGTTTGAAGTAAATAACTAGTACATTGTCAAGCGCACTTTGATGGAAAAGCATCCAGTCTCTGAGCGGAGCGGAGCGCAGTCGAAGAGCGGCATTAGCATATTCGTCCTTCGACTTCAGGCTCAAAAACAATCGCCTTCCGCTCAGGAACTGTTA
>NZ_CEYOSI010000152.1:0-8702 GCF_982879505.1 Candidatus Desulfolinea nitratireducens | reverse complement strand
GACCTGTACCTGATTGACCCAGACCTCCCAATGAAGGTGTGCGCCTGTTACGCGCCCTGTCGCCCCAACAAGACCAATCGCTTGCCCGGCTTCAATTCTATCTCCAACAGAAACATAGATTTCAGATTGGTGCCAATATCCTGTGAAAACTCCCCAGCCATGATCAATAATCGTGGCGTTGCCGCGTACAATTGTATCTCCGGCAAAGACGACCACTCCATCTGCCGCGGAATTTATCTGTAAACCCGTTCCGCCGCAAAAATCCAGCCCACTATGGAAACCATCGAAAGTAACGCTTTGGTCGTTGGCCCGATATTCACGTCTGCTCCCATAGCGAGAAGTGAAGCAATCTTCAAAGACGGATGGATTATCGAAAACCCCACTCCAGAATCGTTCAGGATTGGCTTGGGAGATCGTTTCGGTCAGTTCACCCTGCTCACCTTGGGTAATTGTTGGGTCGAGGGTTTCTGGCGGAACGATCAATATTGGATCATTTGGATAGCCACCAGAAATGATGAGTACCATCTGTTCGAAAGATTCTACTCTGCCATCAGGATAAGTTGCTTCCAGCCTGAGAGGGTACGCACCCGGCTCTGTCATCGCATGAACGCCCTGCAAGGCAACAAAATTATTTACACCGTCAGGGAAAAATTGTAGATCATATTCCTGGTTAGAAACCAGAGAGCCACTTAGCGCTACATTTTCTGCTACAGAGACTCTGATCGTAGCCGTGTCCCCCTGACCTAAAGGAAGTGTATCCACACGGGCGGATAAAAAAGCTGAGGGCAGACCATTGGCAATCTCTTCGGTGGTATCACTCGCTGGTGCATATAAAACTTCGCCAGGAAGCACAGTGGATGCACCGCTTAAATTGTTGATCTCAAGCAATATCCACGGATCACTATCCTGGCGTATGGCCTCTTCAAGCAAGGTTTCACCCGGCGCAAGGGAAACCCTTGCTGACAGGGAGGGGAGATCATCATCAAGGGGAACGATAAGACTGACACCTGCATATAGCTCTGTAGGGCTGACAAGGCGATTCAGCTTGCGGAGAATACTCTGAGGGGCCTGCGTGCGCCGTTCCAAACTACGCAGATTATCGCCATAAGGAACTGTTTCTGTTCTTAAAACGCCACTTACCCCCTCCAGCCCGGGGATGATCAGCTCCTGGCCGATGACCAAATTGCCGTCTTCAAGGCCGTTGCTTTCCATGAGATCGTCAAGATCGATATTAAATCGTGAGGCGATATCCCAAAGGGTATCTCCCGATTGGACGATATAAGTTGGGCCTTCATCAGATTCTTGTGCTGCTACGGGGGTTGGTATGAGCGAAGCGAGTAAAAGAAATAATACGACAAAAAAAGGATAGATTAATTTAAATATCTTCAAATTTGACCTTGTTTCCGATATTAAAATCATCCCAACGATCGGGATGGATTTCTAAAATATACTTGGCTATTTTTTTTGGGGCATAAGATAAATGCCAACTTTTTGCCAAGACCTTATCTACCACCGTCATGGATGAGTCAATCCATATCACTGTTAGATCAAAACTAACGGCGAGCATGTGGATGGAAGCGTCGAGGCGGCTATCCCGTTTTTGGACAAGTAGCAAGCCTTCGGTTGGCGAAAGCTCGCGTCTAAATGTTAGACCGCGTAAACGGCAAAGAAAGGAGGCGCAGTATTTGATTTGTAGAAGCGCTTGGGAGGAAATATCCAGATTATGAACGTGAATAATATGAAATGTGGACATAAAAAAATAGGGCGGCTTTTGCCGCCCAGCTCGATTCCAGGCCGTGATCTATGATCTAAGTTGCGGTTTTAGCTAACACACCTTGGACACTATCCAGGAGAGCCTGGGGGCTAAAGGGTTTGGCGATATAATCATCCACCTTGGCAATATGCAAGCCAAGTACCTTATCAACCTCTTGGGCCTTAGCTGTGACGATTATGACCGGAATTAGTCTTGTTTTTTCACTGGCTTTTAATTGCTGGTATACTTCCCAACCATCCATATCCGGCATCATAAGGTCGAGTAATATCAAATCAGGCAGTTCATTTTTGGCTGTGGAAAGCCCTTCTTTGCCACCACCTGCGCCTTGCACATCGAACCCGTGTCGGTTGAGAATCAGGCGAATCAAATCAATCATTTCTGGTTCGTCTTCAATGCAAAGAATTCGTATTTTTTTATCGTCCATAATAAGATTTGATCTTTTTTATTAATTTTGCTAAGTTTACCATAAGAAAAGAGCCGATACAATGAATATAATTACATGGAATGTAAATGGGCTTCGAGCAGCCCTGAAAAAGGGTGTTTTGAGTTGGATTACAGATCAATCGCCTGATACCTTATGTTTACAGGAAACACGCGTTTTGCCTGAGCAACTGGAAGAGGATCAGCGTAGTGTTCCTGGCTATGAGTTTATTTGGAATCCAGCTGAGAAAAAGGGCTATAGCGGTGTCTCAACCTGGACCAAGGAAACTCCGCAGGAAGTAATGTTGGGAATGAATGAGCCGCGTTTTGACTCGGAGGGGCGCGTCATTCGGACACGCTATCCCGACTTTTATTTATATAATATATATTTCCCGAATGGACGACGAGGGCATGAACGGGTCGAATATAAACTCGATTTTTACGAGACTCTCCTCGCGACCTGCGATGCCCTTCAAGCAGCAGGTGAATCAGTCATAATTACTGGTGATTTCAACACTGCCCATAACGAAATCGATTTGAAGAATCATAAATCAAATCAGAAAACTTCCGGCTTTTTACCCGAGGAGCGTGCCATGATAGACCGCTATTTGGAGCATGGCTTTGTAGATCCATTTCGGCACCTTTATCCTGAAAAGGAACAATATTCATATTGGTCTTCCCGAGGGAATGCGCGTGCCAATAATGTTGGTTGGCGGATTGACTATTTCCTGGTCTCAGAAAACTTGCTCCCGCGCGTTCAGGATGTGATCATCCATGATGATGTTCTTGGTTCAGATCATTGCCCAACTGAATTGATAATTCTGTAATAATTTGCACCGCAAGATCATCTAAATACCCAATAATCAATTATCTTAGAAAATTATATGAAAATCTCTAAATAGTGTATTTTTAGGATAGAGATTGGTATAATCTCCTCGAACAGGAGGATTCTGTGGAATCTAAACGAAGTCAATCATTTTTAGTTTATACCTTACTCTTCATTGCGATCATAGCAATGGTGTATATGAGTGTCAGGCAGGACGCAATCTCAAATGAGCCTCTGTCAATAAGCGAAGTTGCTCAGGATGTGCAGGCGCAAAAAGTCAACCGTATTCTTGTTGAAAAAGACGACAAGATTGTCGTAATCTACGGAGCGGGTGACGATGCCATTGAGCGTATTTCTCATAAAGAGCCATCCAGCACCCTGGTTGAACAGTTAATTAATTTGGGTGTTTCTTCTGAAGCTTTATCTTCTGGAAAAGTCAAGGTTGAAGCGCGTCCCCCGAGTGCATGGTCTGGATTTTTAGCCAGTGCATTATATATTTTACCGGTTCTCTTTATGGCCGGCATACTCTGGTTTATCTTTCGTCAGGCGCAGGGAAGTAATAATCAGGCGATGTCTTTTGGCAAATCTCGTGCTCGTATGTTCACAGGTGAAAACCCCACTATCACTTTTGAAGATGTGGCAGGTGTTGATGAGGCAAAAGAAGAACTGAGCGAGATTGTCGAGTTCCTGCAAGAGCCGGAGAAATTTATCCAGCTTGGAGCACGCATCCCCAAGGGCGTTCTGCTGGTTGGTGCTCCGGGTACAGGTAAAACCCTGATGGCAAAAGCTGTCTCAGGTGAAGCTGGTGTCCCCTTCTTCTCAATTTCTGGTTCTGAATTTGTCGAAATGTTCGTCGGTGTTGGCGCAAGTCGTGTTCGTGATCTTTTCGAACAAGCCAAACGTCATGCCCCTTGCATCATCTTTGTGGATGAGATCGACGCGGTCGGTCGCCAACGTGGCGCAGGATTGGGCGGTTCTCACGATGAACGTGAACAGACTCTTAACCAGATGCTTGTTGAAATGGACGGATTTGACACGGATACCAATGTGATCATGGTCGCGGCGACAAACCGCCCGGACATTCTTGACCCAGCCTTGCTTCGCCCTGGACGTTTTGATCGTCGCGTGATGCTGGATCGCCCGGATATGGTAGGACGCGAAGCCATTCTAAAGGTTCATGCCAAAGGCAAGCCCCTTGATCCCAAAGTGGATTTGGGTTCCCTCGCTCGCGGCACGCCGGGTTTTGTGGGTGCAGATCTTGAAAACCTGATCAACGAGGGTGCGCTTTTAGCCGCTCGCCGAAACAAAAAATCGATCGGTCAAGAGGATCTTGAGGAAGCGATTGAGCGTGTCGTGATGGGCCCCGAGCGCAAATCCCGTCTGATATCAGATGAAGAAAAACGGATCATCGCCTATCATGAGGCTGGACATGCGGTTGTTGGCAATGCAATTGCTGAAGCTGATCCTGTCCAAAAAGTGACTATTGTTGGACGCGGGCAGGCCGGTGGTATTACCTGGTTCCGTCCCGATGAAGATCGGATGTTGCAATCTCGCAAGAAATTGATGGCTACATTGGCTTATGCCCTTGGTGGTCGTGTTGCAGAAGAAGAAATTTTTGATGATATTACTTCGGGTGCATCCAGCGACCTCGAACAAGTGACCACGATGGCACGTATGATGGTCACTCGTCTCGGCATGAGCGAAGAACTTGGTTTGATGACCTACGGAAAAAAAGAGGAACTTATTTTCCTGGGTCGTGAAATTTCAGAACAACGCGATTATTCTGATGCGGTTGCTGAAAAAATTGACGCCGAAGTCCGCAAACTTGTAGACCAGGCATATAAAAAAGCCAAGAGTATTTTGAAAAAATATCGCAAGGAATTAAATGCGGTTGCGGATGAATTGATCGAAAAAGAAAGCATTAACCGAAAAGAGTTCGAAGCGATCTTCCCACCGCCATTTGAAAAGAAGAGTGGTACGCCACAAATCGCATAAGTTTGTAGCGCAGTATTAGAAAAATAAAACGAGGTCTTCATCAAAGAAGACCTCGTTTTATGTTTTGCTGCGATTATATTTTCTCTTTACCCTTCTGTCTCTTTATGCTGACGAACCAACTCGCGCCGCAAAATCTTGCCGACCGTTGTTTTCGGTAGCTCGTCACGGAATTCCACATGCGAGGGAACCTTATATTTTGCCAGCTTTTCTCTTGAAAATTCCTTGATTTCCTCCTCGGTAAGCGTTTCGCCTGGTTTGACCACTACCCATGCTTTTACAGTTTCACCGCGATAGGGGTCTGGAATACCTGCCACACCTACTTCGAGTACCTTCGGATGATCTGAGATCGCTTCTTCAACTTCACGTGGCCAAACCTGGAAACCACCTGGTTTGATCAGTTCTTTCTTCCGGTCAACAATATAGAAATAACCATCCTCGTCCATGCGGGCGATATCACCGGTATAGAGCCAGGTTCCACCATTCCATTCTCGCAAAGCATTGGCGGTTTCAGTGGGCATATTATGGTAGCCATGCATCACCTGCGGCCCCTTAAGGATGATTTCGCCGATTTCACCAATTGCCACCTCGGTTTCACCATCATCGAGACTTACGATCCTGCAGTCGACATCTGGCAGTGGCATCCCAATTGAGCCGGTTTTATTCACACCAGCCAGTGGATTACAGTGGGATGCAGTTGGTGCTTCAGAGAGGCCATAGCCTTCAGAAACTTTGCCACCGGTCAATTCTTCAAATTTATCTTTGGTCTCACGCATTAAGGCTGCAGATCCAGAGATGCAGGCCTTGATCGAGGATAAATCATATTTCCCTGCCAGCACATCAGGATGATTGTTGATCGCATTATATAAAGTAGGTACGGCGGGGAAGATCGAGGCGCGGTATTTGCTGATATTGTCAAGCACATCCTTGAGGTCACGAGGATTTGGAACCATCACCAGGGTAGATCCGGTTGCAAATCCAAAATTCATCCCGGCCACCATACCGTAAACATGGAAAAGCGGAATAGCCATCAGGACAACTTCTTTGCCAATCTCAAGGTTGGTCATCCATTTGGCAATTTGTAAAGAATTGGCAACAATATTGCGATGTAGTGCAACCGCTGCTTTTGGAACTCCAGTCGTCCCGCCACTATATTGGAATAAACATGAATCATCGGGACCAATATCCAGCTTGGGACGATCCGAAGGTTGATATTTTTCCAGCAAATCCTTCATCCAGATATCGCCCTCTGCTAATCCGCCTTCAATGCGGTGTCCGCCCTTTTTCTCGACGGCGAGGGTAAAAAGTACACGCGTCAGGGCCGGGAGCGTTTCCTTAAGATTGGTGACGATGATGGTCTTGACATTTGTCTGGTCTTGAGCAGATTTTACTGTCTGATAAAAATTGCTCATTACAAGCATTATTTCGATACCAGCATCTTTGGCCTGATGAGCGATTTCAGATGCTGTATATAGCGGGTTAGAGGCAACGACGACTCCCCCGGCTTTCAATACACCATAATAAGCCATTACAAACTGTGGCGTATTCGGCATAAAAATACCCACGCGGTCGCCCTTTTTCACCCCCAAATCTGCCAAAGCACCTGCCAGTGTATCCGTAATCTCATCCATTTCTTTATAAGTTACTTCTGCCCCCTTGAAAATTGTACAAGCCTTATCAGGATACTTTTGTGCGGCATCTTCCAAAAAATGGAATAATGGTTTTTGTGGATAATCAATATTCTGTGGAACACCAACATCGTAGTTCTTTAACCAGACATTTTCCATGGGGAGCCTCCTCCTATTAACTTGAGAGAAATTTCTTTGGCTATTTTATTGAATCTATTATACAGGAAAAAATCCGTTGAAACCCCATTTTGATCAACCAGTTACGGATCAATTTCTCAATGTGGATGACTGACTCCGCACTGCCCGCATCGAACCAATGGATACTGGCATCATCCTCTTTGAACCAATTGGCTTGCCTCCGTACGAAAACGCGGGTTATCCGTTTAATTTGCGTGATCGCTTCGTCCTGGGTCATCTCTCCATTTAAGATCGCCACACACTCTCGGTAACTGATCGCAGACATGCTTGGTAGCTCTGCCGCATAGCCTTCATCAAGTAACCCCTGCACCTCACCCAGCAGTCCAGCGGCGAACATTGCCTCGATGCGCAGGTCCACGCGGTCGTAGAGCTCTGCGCGGGGGCGTTTCAATCCGATTGTTAGCAAATTGTAGGGAGATGTCCCGCTTTTCCTTTGAGACGAGAATTTCTTTCCTGTTGTCAATATGACTTCCATAGCTCGGATGGTGCGGCGCACGTTTCGATAATCGATCTTAGCAGCTGCCTGAGGATCAAGGATTGCAAGTTTAGCGTGCAGCCATTCAGGCCCATTACTTTCTTTCATCTTCTCCAGTTCAGCCCTTAACCGTTCATCTGCCTCCACTTTTGGTGGGAGCCAACCCTCTGTCACAGCACGCAAATATTGGCCTGTACCCCCGACAAGGAATGGCAATTTGCCACGTTCTCGTATCTCAGCTATCGCCTTTTGTGCCGCCTTTTGGAAGGTTGCCAGTGACCAAATTTCATCAGGATCAGCTACATCGATCAGATGGTGGGGGACTCGAGCCAGCTCCTCAGCAGAGGGTTTGGCCGTGCCGATATTCATCCCGCGATAAAAAAGGCGCGAATCCGATGAGATGATCTCTCCATTGAGTCGCTCTGCAAGCTGAAGGGATAACTCTGTCTTGCCGACAGCCGTTGGGCCGATTATTGCGATGAGGGGGGGCGTTAAACTTTCAACATTCACACTATCCAACCTTCCAACTCACAGAACATCTTCAAAATGGGTGATCTTTGGCTTTACTCCCGACGGTTTTCCTTCTACAGAAACCGCATCAATTTGCCAATGCTCGAGCGCTTTCTCCTGGGAATAATATTCGGCGGCAGCGAACATATGCTCCTGTTTTCGGGCGTTGATCGATTCTTCGGGATATCCGTAGCGAGCCGAGGTCCGCGTTTTGACCTCGACGAAGACTGTGATCTCGTCACGTCGGACGATCAGGTCAATTTCGCCATAGGGAGTGCGGACATTCCGGTCCACAAGCTGATAACCCTTTTCCTGCAAATAGACGGCAGCGATCTCCTCGCCCCAACCTCCGATTTTTTGGTTATGTTTACTCATGCTCAAATCCTACGGCATGGGAGGGGGGATGTCAAGCAAGAGGTGGTAAAATCTCCCTCCAAAAGGTGAATGATGAAAAATACAACTACTCTAATTTTACGAAATCAAAAATACGAAGTCAAAGCCGGCATGACCCTGCTTTCAGCATTGAAAAAGCTTGAAATCCTCCCCGAATCTGTGATTTGTGTGCGCGAGGGTGAATTGCTGACCGAGGATAATATGTTGAAAGATGGTGAGACGATCAAGCTTGTTTCTGTTATCTCTGGTGGATGATGAAGATGAGGAACCTTATGAGGAACCCGTTCCTTCCAAAGGAACGGGTTCCTGCTGATAACCCTACTGATCTGGATTCCGAAGTCTCCACACTTTGGGATATCTAAAAATCTGAAGACTTTAGTTTTCTGAGTGAAAAAATGAAATGTAAAAAATGCGGCGGCAAGGCCGTCATCAATATGCGACAGAATAATATGGGTCTTTGCAAGGATGATTTTTTAAAATGGCTTC
>NZ_CEYOSI010000151.1:0-8814 GCF_982879505.1 Candidatus Desulfolinea nitratireducens | reverse complement strand
TATATGGCAATCAGAAATATACTACAATGATATAATGAAAATTGTGAACGAGGAACTCTTTTCTCTGACCCCTAATGGTGGATATTACGCTCGCGAAACAGAATCGTTTTGCGGGCATTTTATTAAATATATGGCTAAAACAAATTAAAGCCTTATAAATTATGTCTTTGCGAGGAGGGCGTAGCCCGACGTGGCAATCTCCCTCATTGAGACGGAGATTGCTCACCTGCACTGCGTTACGGCGCAAGTGTGTCACCGCAGGCCGTCTCGCCCCGGCGGGCTCCCGGCCCGAACGGGGTGCAAGTGTCACCCCAAAGAAAATGGGGTTCGCAATACCAACGGGTATACCCTTGCGGTAAGACGTGTCATTGTACGGGTTCTAAATAGTTATCCATTAGAAAATAAGCGAGGTATGATGAGTGTCAGAATTGTTTTAGGGATGCAATGGGGGGATGAGGGCAAGGGAAAGGCAATTGACACCTTTGCCGGTGATTTTGATTACATTGCCCGTTATAACGGTGGGAATAATGCCGGGCATACCATTGTCAACGATTATGGCACCTTCAAGATCCATCTGGTGCCCTCGGGCGTTTTTTATCCGCAGACGATTTGCCTGGTTGGGGGTGGAGTCGTCATCGACCCTGCTGTTTTATTGGAAGAAATTCAATCTCTAAAAGATGGTGGCATTGATCTGGATGGCCGCCTCCTGATCTCGCCACGCTCACACGTCATTATGCCTTATCATAAAATCCTGGATGGTCTCTATGAAGAAGCCAAAGGGGCGGCTGCCACCGGTACCACCCGACGCGGGATTGGCCCCACTTATGCAGACAAGGTCAGCTATCATGGCATCCGCTGGGGTGATTTTGCGGACAATAAGATTTTTGCTGACAAGTTGGGCATGCAGATTGAGATCAAAAACAAGATCATCGCTGCCCTCGGTGGAGAGAGTTTGGGATATGAGGCAATATACGATGAATATATGGGCTATTATGCACAGGTCAAGCCTTATATTCGAGAGCTCTTCCCGATTGTGCAGGATGGTCTGAAAAGCGGAAAGAAATTCCTCCTGGAACAGGCGATGGGAAGTTGTCTCGATAATGATTGGGGGACATACCCCTTTGTAACCGGTTCCACCACAATCGCCTCTGCTGCGACGACGGGGTTGGGCGTCCCCCCACGTGAGATCACCGAGATCATCGGCGTTGCCAAAGCCTATACCACCCGTGTCGGGGCTGGCCCGATGCCGACCGAGATCTTTGACGATGAATTTGCGATCAAAACCCTCAGCGAAGTCGCCGCCACAACCGGACGGATCCGTCGTGGAGGCTGGTTCGATGCTGAGGTCGTGCGTTTTTCCACCATGCTGAGCGGCGTGGATGCCCTCTTTCTGACCAAGCTTGACATCCTGAGCGCCTTTGAAGAGATCAGGATTTGCACGGGTTATGAGTTTGGCGGCGTAAAAGTCCATTTCTACGATCTGGATTCCTATCAACTTGGGCGCGTCAAACCGATCTACGAAACCCTGCCCGGCTGGCAATCTGATATTCGCGGTGTGCGCAAATTTTCAGATCTGCCCCCTGAAGCACAGGCTTATGTGGAAAGGGTCGAAGAACTGGTTGGGGTAAGAGTTGGCTGGGTGGCCAATGGCCCCGAGCGCGAAGCCCTGATGGAGCGAGATAGCTGAGGGTAAAGTAATAGTAAAATAAGTTCTATTCTTAAGATAACTGAAGATTAATATGAACAATCAGATCTTAATAAAACGCCGTATAATCTTCTTCATAGGGTTTCATGCGATCCGCAAATAAGGTATGACGAAATGCCCGAAAGGGGTGTGTAATCCGTTCAATTATAAATTGGGTAGTAAATGGATCAAACTTAAGTTGGCTGAAGAAAAGTGTCATTAAATTGGACAATATGCGCAAACCCCACATATATAATCTTACGCAGGTATAGAGATTTTTGGCTAAAAACCATTAAAGAGTGAACTTCCTTATAAATATGGAGAGCAAAGATTTCGTACCAATACTTCATGTAGCTTGTTGCCAAGTACCTATATTACGATTTTAAGGAGATTATTTATGCATGCTGAACACACACAAAAGAGAAAAGATCTCTTAATTGTGCCAGGGAAAATAGCCTGGTCGGTTTTCCTTATCAGCGTTGTGGGTTTGTTTCTGGAAATGTTACTCATTCGCTGGATTGGTACAGAAATTCGCATCTTTGCATATTTACAGAATACGATTCTGGTTGCATGTTTTCTAGGCATTGGCCTAGGACTTTTTAGCTCTCATCAGCAAATCAAGTTTCAGCAGACTCTCATTCCGTTATCCATTTTACTTATCCTCATGGTAATTCCTTCTGTACGAACAGTCTTGGGAAATATTAGCGAGGCTCTAAGTGTACTGGATGACTTTGTGATTTGGGGACTTTTTGAAACCACAGACAATCTCGTTAAAATCTCCCTCGTGGTTATCGGATTGATAGGAACTTACTGCCTGCTTTTTCTTGTCGTAGATATATTTGTTCCATTAGGCCGGTTACTTGGTCGTTTGATAGATGATCATCCAAATACTATTTGGGTCTACTCGGTCAACGTTGCCGGTAGTCTGGTGGGTACGTGGCTTTTTGTTTTCTTGAGTTTTTTCAACCAACCTCCATTTACATGGTTCCTTGTTTTTGGCGGCTTGATGACGATCCTTGTAATATGGTTTTCCCGCAATATAAAGACCAATCTCGCATTGCTTGGAATAATTGTTGCCCTTTCCTGGTTCGTTGGGTTGGTTCCAAACTCGCTGGACGTTGTTTGGTCACCATATCAAAAATTGGTTGTCCAAGGATTGGTTCAAGATGATACTGGTTTTAGTAAATATCTTGTTACTGTGAACAATACAGGATACCAGGCCATGGCAAATTTGAGCGATACATTTACTTCATCAGATCCAGAACGATTTCAACCGGAAAAACAAGGCCTCAGCCAATATGATATTCCGTTGTTGCTTCATCCAAATCCTAAGAATTATTTGATCGTCGGGGCAGGTAGTGGTAACGATGCGGCTGGAGGAATCCGCAACGGGGCAAAAAATATTACTGCTGTTGAAATAGATCCAGCTATCATTTCACTAGGACGCAAGTATCATCCTGAAAATCCTTACACTTCACCATCGGTAAATGTAGTGAATAATGATGCCAGATCATTTTTTGCCACCACTACCGAGAAATTTGATGTCATTTCTTTCAGTCTCCTTGATTCTCATACGACAACCGCAATGACCAATGCAAGGCTGGATCATTATGTTTACACTCGGGAGAGTATTGAACAAGCAAAATCATTGTTGTCCGATGGTGGCATCATGGTGCTGACTTTTGAGCCAACAAAGAATTACATCGGTGACCGCATGGCAAATGTCCTTCAGGATGTTTTTGGTGAGGAACCAATTTCTTTTCGGATACCACGTTCCGAGTACGGTTGGGGAGGGGTAATGTTTATTTCTGGCGATCTCGACATAGCCAGGAATCAAATTAATCAAAATCAACTGTTTGAAGCATATATCACTGAATTACAGCAGATATCGCCTTTGTCATTTCCTCTGACCACTAAGATTGCCACAGACGACTGGCCATATATTTACTTGGAATCTCCGAAAATACCTGTCCTTTTCTACCTGCTCTTTGGAATGATGTTGTTGCTACTATTCCATAGCAGTATCCGATGGAAGATACCAAACTTAATCACCCGTTGGAATCGTTCACACTGGCATTTCTTCTTTCTCGGAGCTGCATTTCTTCTTCTTGAAGTACAGAATATCAGCAAAGCATCCGTGGTTTTAGGGAATACCTGGCAAACCAATGCAGCGATAATTTCAGGCGTGCTCATTATGGTACTCCTGGCAAATTGGGTGGCATACAAATTCCCTGACATAAAGATCAGCTTTGTTTATTTGGCGCTTATAGGGATTACGCTTACCTTGTACTTTGTCGACCTGGCTCAATTTGCCTTTCTCCCATATGCTACTAAAATAATTGTGGTTGGTAGCCTAACTACCCTACCAATGCTCTTTAGTGGCATTATATTTATTAGTTCGTTTGCCAAAGTGGAAAGAAAGGATGAGGCATTGGGATCAAATATGGTTGGCTCACTGGTAGGAGCACTTCTTCAGGCAGTCACTTATTTGATTGGGATAAAGGCATTGCTTCTCATAGTAGCCGCTTTTTATGCATTATCATTTTTGGCCTTGCCACAGCAATTCGGACAGGGTGACGGGGTGCCCTCACCAAATAAAACCAGATGATTTTTTTAAGAGAATAGAGATTATTCCAAAGATATCCCTCATTGCTCTGCTGTAGAATTATTTCCGCCCCGTTCTTGGTAGCAGTGGGAGCAGAAAATTAAGGAGAGATTATAAAACAGAGTAATTTTTGGTAGCGAACCTAAGTTGCAGTGGACTTGGGTTCGTGAAGTGGTGCGCTTCTCGACCATGCTGAGCGGTGTGGATGCGCTCTTCCTGACCAAACTCGATATTCTGAGCGCCTTTGAAGAGATCAGGATTTGCACGGGTTATCAGTTTGGCGGAGCAAAAGTCCATTTCTACGACCTGGATTCCTATCAACTTGGGCGTGTCAAACCGATTTACGAAACCCTGCCCGGCTGGCATAGCGATATTCGCGATGTGCGTAAATTTTCAGAGCTACCCCCCGAAGCGCAGGCCTACGTCGAAAGGGTCGAAGAGCTGGTCGGTGTCAGGGTTGGCTGGGTCGCCAATGGCCCCGAGCGCGAAGCCCTGATGGAGCGGGATAGCTGATAAAGATATATCTCATTTATATACAAATACACAAATCCTCCAGGTAAACTCCTGGAGGATTTGACATTTAATATTGATGTTTTATTTTTATTTTATCCCTTGCTGATCTCCGTCAGGACTTCGCCAAAGCGCTTGATCTCTTCAATTGTGTTGTAATGCGCCGCGCCGACACGGGTAAATCCGCCGCTTTCCTCCATCCCCAGCCGTTCGGAGATGGCGAGGGCATAATAATTCCCATCCCAGACGTAGATATCCCGCTCGCCGAGTTTTTCTGCCACCTCGCGGGGATGCATCCCATCGATCCGGAAGACAAAGGTCGCCACCCGGTCTTCGAGGGCGCGCGGATCGGTCTGCCCAAATATTTTGATCCTGGGGACCGTTTCCAATGTTTCCAGAAGGGCCTTGCTTAGCTCATACTCATAGGCCCGGATGGCGGTCAGCGCTTTTTTGAGCGTCAGGCGGCGGCCGCTATAGCCGAGTTCTTCGAGTGCTGGGCCATATTCTGCACCAAATTTCTCCCCAACCCATTCGAAATATTCCACTGCCCCAAGCACTCCCGCGATCCCTTCGTGGTTTTGGGTGCCGGTTTCGAATTTGTCCGGGGGCATTTTTGGGGAGGTGCGCACCTTATAGGCTTTCAACTCATCCAGCAATTCGTAGCGTCCGTAGAGCACACCCATATGCGGGCCAAAATATTTATAGGGGGATGAGACCAGGAAATCACAACCCAGATCCTGGACATCGATCGGGCCATGCGGGGCGTATTGGACCGCATCGATATAGGTCAGCGCGCCAGCCTCTTTTGCCATCGCGACCATTTTCTTGACCGGATTGATCGTCCCCAATGAATTGGAGGCGTAGCCAAAGGCGGCTATTTTTGGTTTCTTCTCAAGGGCTTTTGCAAAATCCTCCAGCCTGAAGGTGCCGTCTTCCACATCGAAATCGACCCAGGTCACATGGCAGCCGCGATCTTCAGCGATCAGCAGCCAGGGGGCGATATTGGCATCATGATCCAGACGGGTCACCAGAAGCTCATCGCCGGGATTCAAGGTCCGCGCCAGAGATCGGCTCAAATGGAGGGTGAGCGTGGTCATATTTGCGCCAAAGACGATCTCATCGGGGCGGGCAGCGTTATAGAAATCGGCCATCGCCTGGTGGGCCTCATCCAGGATCGCATCCGATTTGCGACTGGTTTCGAAGGCGCCATGATGATTGGCGTTGCAGTTGATCAAATAATCCTGCATACGTTCGAGGCTTTGGCGGGAAATTTGTGTGCCACCGGGGCCATCAAAAAAGATCGCCGGACGGGCAAGGCCGGGGAATTGTGCGCGGATTTCTGGGATATTCAGAGCCATTTTTTCTCCTGGATAAAAAGATGAGTTGTACAACCTAAAAACTTGGGCAGTGGCAAAAACTACATGACGTGAATTTACCCTAAAGGGCACTCGTGCGAGCGGAGCTTGCGAAGCGAAGCAATCTCGTCCTTTTTAGAGAAATCTATATATTGCGAGACTGCTTCGTCGGGCAGTCGCCCTCCTCGCAGAATCTTCTTTTCATTTATTTTGAGCCACTACCAAAACTTGAAGCCAAGGTACAAAAACTGTATACTGAAATTGTAATCGAGAAAAGGAGGTTCCGATGTTTAAGAATATTCTATTGGGTGTGGATGGATCCAGACATTCGTACCACGCAGCGGAAAAAGCCGCCGAATTAGCTACCTGTCTGGAATCAAATTTATGGATTGTCGTTGCCCATCCCACCGTCCCTGCTTATTTGGGGGAGCCCAATTTCCAGGAGGCTATTGTCGCCCGCCTGGCAGAGTCTAAAAAGATTGTGGAAAAGGCGCTGGAGACTGTTGGCGAAATTCCAGGAGAAATTCATACCGAAATTCTGGAAGGGTCTGCGGCAGAGGTCGTTTTGAATGTTGCCAGTGTGCGCGCCATCGACCTGATCGTGATGGGCTCGCGCGGGCATGGTAAATTGCGCGGCCTGCTTTTGGGGAGCCAGTCGCAAAAGGTTTTGCAGCACGCACCCTGCCCGGTGATGATTGTGCGATAGAAACGCAAGTATCAAGAATCACCACTAAGGCACTGAGAGCACAAAGAAAGCCTTTGTGCCCACAGAGAAAAACTCTGTGAGTTTTGTGTCTTTGTGGTGAAATTTAATCCAGTCCTTCAGCTTTTACGAAATCTTCGGGGGTGTTCAGATTCCAAAAAGTGAGACCGTCGGGATTGAAGGCGGCAGTCTCCTCCACGGATAGGGCGCGGACCTTTACCTGATCGAACCAGGAGATCACCTTCCATTGATCGGCATCCAGTGCTGCTTCAATGGCGGGGAGGCAGGTCTCACGTCTGTAGAGCGCGTGGAGAGGTTCGTAGCCATGCTCCGTCTGAGGGATGACCACATCCGCACCGGACTCAACGATCAGCTTGCTGGCCGTGTCAAAAAGTGGCCGGCTGGCGAAGGGCATATCGCAGGCCACCACCGCGACGAGATCCCCTTTGGCGGAGGATAATGCGGTGTAGAGTCCGCCCAGGGCACCCCGATCCGGCCTGATGTCGCGGAAGAGCGGGAGGTCCAGAAAACGATAATCATCGGGGTTATTGGTGGTGATGAGGATCTCATCCGCAATCGGGGCGAGACGATCCATCACAGTTTGGATCAAAGGGCGTCCACGGAAGGGCATCAGGGCTTTATCCTGTCCCATGCGGCTGGATTTGCCACCGGCTTGAATGGCGAGGGTTAGCATAAATGGATTATAAGTTAGAATGGTGGCAGGAACCCGAGAATATTATGACCTTAGAAAACAAACTTGACGCCCTGACCATCCCCGGCACGCTCCTCGAAAAACTCGATGATGAGGCCCTCCGCTGTACAGCCTGTGGCCATCGCTGTCTGATCCGCGAAGGGCGACGGGGGATTTGCCAGGTCCGTTTCAACAGGGGTGGTGAATTGCGCGTGCCCTGGGGTTATGTTGCCGCGCTCCAGGCCGATCCGATCGAGAAGAAACCCCTCTATCATTTTCTTTCCGGGGAGAATGCGCTCACCTTTGGGATGTTGGGCTGCGATTTTCATTGCGGCTACTGCCAGAATTGGTTCACCTCGCAAGCGATGCGTGATCCGGCCTCTGAAAGAGCAGGACGCCTGGTGCGCGAAATTAGCCCGGCGCAATTGGTCGCTTTGGCGAAACAGTCTGACGCCAAAATCATCGCCTCATCCTATAACGAGCCGCTGATCACGACCGAGTGGGCCGTCGCGGTATTCAAGGAGGCCAGGGCTGCCGGATTGAAAACCGTGATGATCTCGAATGGCAACGCCACGCCCGAAGCGCTTTCAATGCTGCACCCTCATCTTGATGGTTATAAAATTGACCTGAAATCAATGCAGGATAAGAACTACAGGCAACTGGGCGGGGTGCTCCAAAATGTGTTGGATAGTATTGAGGGGCTTCATCAGCTGGGATTGTGGATCGAAGTGGTCACGCTGGTTGTGCCCGGCTTCAACGATTCAAACGCGGAGTTGTGGGAGGCTGCCCGTTTTCTGGCGGGGATCTCTCCCGATATCCCCTGGCATGTGACCGCTTTTCATCGGGACTACAAAATGCTCGACACCGACAACACTCCCGTTGATACGCTCATCCGCGCCGCAGATATTGGACGGGAAGCCGGGCTGCGTCATGTTTACGCGGGGAACGCGCATGGCCGGGCGGGGGAATATGAATCCACGCGTTGTTCGGGCTGTGATCAGCCCCTGATTAAACGGCGGGGATTTATCATCCAGGAGTACCAACTCACCGAGACGGGAGCCTGCCCCCATTGCGGGACAGCGGTCGCCGGAGTCTGGACGGATAAACCACCAAGTGTTCATTTGAACGGATTAGGGATGCCGAGGTTAGTCTGAAAAAATAACCCGATTATTAAACCTCTTGCATGGAAATGGATCAGATTTGCATGAAGCTTTTATGAAAATCAACCATCAGGTCAACGCTCTTTAGAAACAGGCATTCATTAAC
>NZ_CEYOSI010000150.1:4926-8848 GCF_982879505.1 Candidatus Desulfolinea nitratireducens | reverse complement strand
TTTGATCGTGCTAGCAACTTGGGAAACCATGAAGCCACCGAGACCCCAGGCTGTATAGGCGATACCATAATTGGTTGCAAGGTTCTTGGGTCCATAAAAAACTTTCATCAATGCAGGGAATACGGCCAGGTTAGCACCATAATTGGCACCGATCAAAGCAACGAAGACGAGCAAAACAGGGGGATTAGCGAGAACACTATTTGCACCCATAAAGAATAAAGCACTGATCAGTACTGCCTGTGCAAGGAATGCAATGATAAGCACATTCGTGCGACCAATTTTGTCGGAGAGCATCCCGTATAAAACACGGCCGCCACCATTGCCGATCGCTAGGGCAGAAACAGCGATAGCTGTCAGCGCAGGGAGGCCGATCTGATCCTTGACGATAGATGCAAGATTTCCGATGATCATCAGCCCAGCACCACTGCCAAAGGCAAAAGCGACCCAGATGACGTAGAATTGCCAGGTGCGGGTGGTTTCACGCACGGTGAAGTCAATCAAGGGGATTTTGGCAGTTGTTTCTACTGTGTCCTCTTCTTCAAGGACAAAATCTTTGGGCGGGAATTTGATGAACTGAGCAAAGCTAACAACAACAACGAGCATACCGATGCCGAGATAGAGCATGGTTGTTTGCAAACCAAGCGATTCCATCAATGCGCGAGCCAGGGGGGCCACCCAGGCACTGCCCATCCCGAAACCAGCAACGACGATTCCTGAAATTAATCCTGTTTTAGAGGTGGGGAACCATTTGAGTGCAGCAGGACCAGCTGAGCCATAGACAAAGCCGATTCCGGAGCCCAAGAGGACGCCAAAAGCGAGGGTGAAGATCCAAGGGGAACTAGAGAAACTGGAAATGATCACGCCGAGACCAGCCATCACGCCACCAGCGCTAACAATTGCGCGTGGGCCAAAACGGTGCAACAAGCGGGCGCCGACGAAGGTCATGACTGAAAAGACTACGCAGGCTACAGCATAGGGTAGAGATTGTTGTGTTTCTGTCCAACCCCATTCGATGGGAATGTTGGCTTTAAAGATGCTCCATGCGTAAAGAACGCCTAAAGCCAGCAGGGCGCCAGTCCCTGCGAAGGTGACCATCCAACCCTTATTTTTCACAGTGTGTGTGTTTTGCATAATCTTTTGAAACTCCTCTTGGATACAATTTTTCTGACAACTTTGAAGGCGAAATTATACGAAGTTGTCAGACAACTGTCAAGGAGTTGTCTGACAACTTGAACAGACAAGCGGCTGGAGTGAGAAGGGTTTCCAGACCGAATAGAAATTGAAGGATTTGGGGTAGAATTGAAAAACCCCTCGATTCTTTCAATGGAATCGAGGGGTTTTGTGTATAATCATATAAATATTTCATAAGTAAAGTTGATTTATTCATATTTGCGTGTCTTGGGATAATGGTAACGAGGAATTAACAATGAGGAAATCCAAATCAACAAAAATTCTTGTACAATCCCGGGGTAAGCGGTTTCTGCTATTGATTACTCTGTTCCTGACGGGCTTCACCTCACTGGCTTATGAATTGATTTGGACCAGAAAACTGTCCCTGGTTTTCGGCGCGAATGCCCTTGCGGTCAGCACTGTGCTCAGTATATTTTTGGCTGGTTTAGCATGGGGTAGTTTTTATGGTGGAAAATTAATTGAAAAATCCAAAAACCCTTATAAATTCCTCGGTATTGTTGAAATCCTTATAGGGGCAGGATGTTTGCTGACCCTGATCCTGATTGATGGTATCAAATTCGCATATCTAAGTCTCTTTACATACTTTGGTGGAAACTTAATTCTTGTAAACCTGGTCCATTTTCTAATTAGTGCAGTGATTCTGATTGTCCCCACATTTTTAATTGGTGTCGTATTTCCTGTAGCTGTGAAATTATATTATCAGGAATCCAATGATATCGGGGATAGCGTCAGCTGGGTCTATATGGCCGATACTGTCGGGGGAGCAATAGGGTTATTAGCAACTGGACTGGTATTGATTTGGAAGATGGGTTTTTGGAATACTTCGCTGTGGTCCTCAATAGTGAACATCACCCTGGGTATCTCCATATTAGCTTTGTTGAGGGCCAATTTATTGGCGCCACAACAACAATCTCCTCAGAAGAGCAGGAAAAAGAAAAAAGGAAACCGGAAGGAAAATCGTCAGGAAATAAACGAGCCCCGGAAAACATCAGGCAAGCTTGTCCTCGCACTTTTCTTCTTCTCAGGATTCGCAGCCTTAATCTTAGAAAATGTTTGGATTCGTTATTTTGAAATGATCTACGGTAACAATATGATCTCATTTTCTCTTGTTGTTGCTTCTTTTCTGATTGGTCTCGGTCTCGGAAGTTTTGCAGCAAAATATCTCACTCGTTCAGTAAAGAATAAAATCTTTTTATTCTCTATGATTGAAATGGGTATCGGGCTTTCAAGTTTATTACTTATGCTGATGTTCCCTTATATCGAGAATATATACCTGTCTATCTTTTTCGATGTGGACAATTACAATGAGTTTCTCATTCTGTTGGGCCTTTTAGTATTTTTTATGTTGCTTATCCCCACACTATTAATGGGCATGACACTTCCGGTAATTAGTGAAATATACACAAATGGGAAAACGATAGGTTCGGATATTGGCAGGTTGTACTCATTTAATTCTTTCGGTTCCATATTAGGTTCCTTTTTGTCAGGATTTGTGTTCTTCTATTTATTTGGCCTCCAGAATACCGCAATTATGGCAGCCCTGATTTATATTCTAATAGCCTTTATTTTTATTTTTTTCTATGAAAAATCCAGATTGAAGACCTTTCTGACTGTTTTTGTTAATTTATTATTCCTTATTTTAGTGTTGTACGAGTTTTATTATCAGCCCGAATACCTTTATATTGGTGCCTATTACCATGGGACCCAATTTGACAATCCCTCCGATTTTTATCGTACAAAAGAAGAGTACGAAGTTTTGTTTGAAAAACAAAGCCCGTATTCATTTGTTAGCGTTGTTTCAGCAAGAGGAAATACGTTACTCAAAATAAACGGCAGAACAGAGGGGTCAACATATAATATTGTTCAAAATATGCTGGCAAACCTGCCTCTCTTATTCCATCCATCCCCGGATGAAGTTGCCAGTATTGGTCATGGTGGTGGTTATACCTTAAACACGATCACAAAATATTCTGCCGTAAAAACTATTGACAATATTGAGATCGACCAGGTAATTATTGAAGCGGATCAATATATTCAAGACAATGGGAGACCATTATCTGACCCAAGAGTTAATCTGATCGTCGCTGATGCCAGAAATTATCTTTATACCAATCCCAAAAAATACGATGTGATCATTTCCGAGCCATCGCATATTTGGGCATCATCTCCTTTGTTTACCAAAGAATTTTTCGAGATCATAGATAATAGTTTGGCAGAGGGAGGAATTTATACAATTTGGCTGCCTGCTTATGAAATGAAGGGATACGATTTTGGCGTCATTATCGAAACAATAAAATCCGTTTTTCCAAATATAAAAGCATTTGATTATAGGGGTGTAATGATCATACTTGCCTCGCACCATCAGATCGACATAGCTGAGGATCTTAATCTAACCCACCTTGAAGATAGTGAGGTAATAAAAGAGTTGGGTATAGTCAAAGAACTGGATGGTGAGGAAAATATGGATCTCCCCGCATTTATAAAAAAACACCATTTTTCCGAGATCGAAGAATTTGTCCAGGATCAGATTGGAGAAGTAAATCAGCTCAACACCGATGATCTTCCGATTCTGGAGTACTCAACCCTAAAGAACCTATATCGCAAATTCAACATTGAAGGGACTCCTTAGAAATTGCGATTCAAATTCCATAAAAAATGGCCATGAGGAATTTTATGAAAAATTCGGATATAGTAAAAGCGCCTTTTCAGTCTCGCGGAAAAAGGTTCTTGC
>NZ_CEYOSI010000150.1:817-4916 GCF_982879505.1 Candidatus Desulfolinea nitratireducens | reverse complement strand
CTTTTTTACAGGCTTAACATCTCTGGCTTATGAATTAATTTGGACCAGAAAGCTTACCCTGGTATTCGGTGCAAATGCATTGGCTGTAAGTACCGTGCTCAGTATATTTTTAGCCGGTTTGGCGCTTGGTAGTTTATATGGAGGAAAACTAATCGAAAGATCCAAAACCCCGTATAAATTTCTCGGTTCTCTTGAGATTCTTATTGGAGCGAGCTGTTTACTCACATTATTCCTGATTGATAGCATCAAATATGCTTACCTACCCCTTTTCACTCTATTTGGAGGGAACCTATTTTTAGTAAACGTTATTCAATTTATTATCAGCGCTTTTATTCTAATTATTCCGACATTTCTTATTGGCGTTGCATTTCCTTCAGTTGTAAAGTTGTATTACCATGAAGATAAAGATATAGGAGGCAGTGTCAGTTGGTGCTATGCAGCTGATACATTGGGTGGTGCTGTTGGGCTATTGATCACTGGGTTAGTGTTAGTTTGGGTAATTGGTTTTTTAAATACATCCCTTATCGCATCGGTGGTAAATATAACCTTAGGAATTTTTATTCTTACCTTTATTAGAGTCGAAAAAAATAATGATTTAAGAATACCTGAAAATGAGAATGTAAAGAAACAGAAAACAGACACACTAATCCTGGTTCTTTTCTTCTTTTCGGGTTTTGCAGCTTTAATCTTAGAGAATGTTTGGATCCGTTTTTTTGACATGATCTATGGGAACAGTATTCTTTCATTTTCTCTGGTCGTTGCCTCCTTTCTTTTTGGTTTGGGTATTGGAAGTTTTGCCGCAAAATTTATTGCCCGTTCAATTAAAAACAAAATATTACTTTTTTCTGTCATTGAATTAAGCATTGGGTTGACCAGCTTGATCCTTTTACTTGTTTTCCCGAATATTGAAAGGATCTTTCTGGAGCTCTTTTTTGGCGAAGACAGCTATTCCCGGTTTGTTTTTCTCCTCGGAGCTGTTGCAATAGCTGTGTTGTTAATCCCTACTACCCTAATGGGAATGACTCTCCCGATACTAAGCACAATATACACCAAAGGAGAAACGATTGGATCTGATATGGGCAGGTTATATTCTCTTAATTCATTTGGCTCTATTTTGGGCTCATTCCTTTCAGGATTTGTGTTATTCTACACAATTGGCCTCCACAATACTGCACTTTTGGGGTCTTTAATTTATATCGCAATAGCCTTTGTTTTTATATATTTTTATGGCAGGCTCCAATTAAAGATTTTCATGGCAGTATTCATAAATTTTCTTTTTTTAGTATTAATTTTATTCAATTATTTTTATCGGCCTGATTTTCTGTACAACGGTGTTTATTATCATGGAACACGCTATAGGGACGCAGATAGATATTTCGAAGTTAAAGGAGATGATGAAGTTGTTTTTCAAAAACAAAGTCCCTATTCTTTTGTCAGTGTAATCAAATCAGCGGGACGCACATATCTAAAAATTAATGGCAGGACAGAAGCCGCTACGGATGCGACGGTACAAAATATGTTGAGTGATTTGCCTCTCATCTTTCATGCATCGCCTGATGAGGTGGCGATTATAGGCCACGGCGGTGGTTATACTTTAGAAGCGGTGACAAAGTTTTCTGCAGTTGCATCAATCGATGATATTGAAATTGATCAAGTGATTATCGAAGCAAATCAGTATATTCACGATAATGGAGATGCCTTATCTGACCCCAGAGTAAATTTAGTCATTGCTGATGCCAGAAATTATCTCTTTACCGGAACAAAAAAATATGATGTCATCATTTCTGAGCCTTCACATATTTGGGCATCTTCACCATTGTTTACCAAGGATTTTTTTGAAATAACCAAAAAAAGCCTAAAAGAAGATGGTATTTATGCAACCTGGCTTCCTGTGTACGAAATGAGTGATTACGATTACGGTGTCATTATCAAAACGATCACTTCAGTCTATCCACATCTACTTATTTTTAAATATAGTGGGGCCGAAGTATTTTTGGCCTCAAATCACAAGATAGACCCCTCGTCTGATATATATCTTCCACACCTTGATGATAATGCAGTATCGGATGAGATGGACTATGTCAGGAGACTGGAATATGAAGAGGACCTGGATGTCCAGGAATTCATACTCGAGCATTACATTTCCGGTGACGAAGGATATATCACAAATCGCGTAGGGGATGACATCCAAATTAATACCGATGATTTGCCTATCCTGGAATATACGACACGCAGAAATGCATATAAAAAATTTAGAAGTGAAGAAGTTCCTTGAAAGACTTTGGAATGTCAATACTATTTCAGACACGTTTAAAGATCATTATTGATCATACCACCCAGTCTGGTTCTGAAACGTGAAAGTGTTTTCGATACGCTACCGTCTCAGCTAATAGCCCCTTGATGGCAAGAAAGAGCTCAGCTTGCGCATATTTCCCCGAGTTTTCTGAAGTCTGAGGTCTAATTTCTGAAGTCTGTGAAAGCATAACTTCATCACCTTCCACTTCCACCTCAACCTGCCCCCCCGCAGCCAGCCACTCCAGTCCCAGGCGGATGGTCGCCTCGCGCTGGGCAGTGACGGCGGCTAAGGTTGAGATCCTGGTTTGCCCTTCTTTCTTCGCCAGCGCATATTTCACCAACCCTGCCAAATGGGAAAGAAATCCCTGTGGCGTGATTGCTGGTGGATCAATCCCGATCAAATAAATGGTTGTGGGCTTAACTCTTTCAATGATGTCACGCAGTTCGCTTGATCCTGGCGGGGAAGTGTAAATTGCCAGGGCTGATGATTCACCCAGTTCATACCGGTTCTTTCCCTTAATCTCCGATTTCCCTTCCACAAAAACTTGCGCTCCTCCACTTTCAACCTTCCAACCTTCAACTTTCAACCGAATAACTTCAACCTTCTTTCCTCTTTCCTCTTTCCTAACCTCTTCCGTAATCCGAAAATCAACCATTTCCAATGTCAACTGTGGCTGACCCTGATATTCACCTGTGCGCATCTTGAAAGCCAGGTCAAAGCGACTGCCTTCAGATGGTAACTCTTCATAGGCAGCATTCCACCATAAAATGGATTGAAAATTTTCTTGGCGATCTTTGACCGTCAGGCGCAGATGCTCTTTATTGCGCCCCATCTTGGCGACACTGCTGATCTCAAGGTCACGACAAGCGAGCGTTAAGGTCGGGTTGCGGGGGCCGAAGGGAGCCAGCTTTGAAAGTGTTGCACTCAGTTCAAGGCTGAGTTCATTCATTGCCATCCATGCATCAATTTGGAGAGTCCCTTCGGGGGGCGCTTCTTCCCCCAAGCTTGCATTGATTGTCTGGCTGATCCGTCGTCTAAATGCAGGGATTTTTTCCGCGTCCAAAGCCATTCCGGCTGCCATCGGGTGACCCCCAAATCCGTGCAATATATCCTTTTGGGCGGCGATTGCCTGGGTGATATGGATGCCTGCTACCGAACGGGCCGAACCACGCGCCTGGCCATCTTCGCCAATCGAGAGCAATATGACGGGCTTGTGATAACGCTCCCCAAGTCGGCTGGCAGTGATGCCGATCACACCGGCGGGCCAATCTTTTTGGGCCAGAACGAGCGCGGCGGTCTCCTTGAGTTTGGGATCATTGCTCAATTGGCTCTCGGCAGCCTGATAAACCTGGCTGGTGAGCAGCCTGCGCTGGGTATTCAGCCCTTCGAGTTGGGTCGCGATGACCCGGGCCTGGGAAGGATTTTCGGTGGTTAGAAAATCGACCATTATATTGGCATCTCCCAGCCGTCCAATGGCGTTCATCCGTGGGGCGATCCCAAAGCCAATATCACCTTCGTTAACTGTCAATGGGTAGATACCAGCCAGCTCGTAAAGTGTTTGCAACCCGATCCGTTTAGTCTGCCGCAATTCTATCAATCCGCATTGGAGCAGGTATCGCGCGTCGCCATACAGATCGGCTACATCGGCGGTGATGCCGAGGGCAACAAGGTCCAGTAAATCTGTTGTGGCGACTTCAGTCGCTGAAGGGCTAAAACCCTTACTACTGAGCAATTTTTCTGCCAACTTATAGGCCACTCCTACACCCGGAAGGGTCGAAAGCGGATGGCCCACCGGCAGGCGTT
>NZ_CEYOSI010000150.1:0-807 GCF_982879505.1 Candidatus Desulfolinea nitratireducens | reverse complement strand
CAGAGCATTGGGCAGCGTTTCAGGCAGGTCATGGTGGTCAGTGACGACAACATCCACACCGCGTGAATTCGCATAATCAATTGCTTCATTTTCTCCCACACCTGTGTCGCAGGTCAGGATCAGTTGTGCGCCATTGTCAATGATTTCTTTTAAATAGGGAATTTTGATTCCGTGTGATTCAGTTGCACGCACCGGAATATGCCAGAGCACATCTGCTTTGAGAGCGCGTAAAGTTTGGACGAGCAATGCTGTGGAGGTTTGCCCGTCCACGTCGAAATCACCCCAGACGCAGATCGATTCTCCCGTGCGAATGGCATGCTCGATCCGCTCCACCGCGATGCGCAGATCGGGCAGATCCCACGCGTCGGTGGGAGTGTATTCCTCCGGGTCAAGAAATGCTTTTGCGGCAGAGAGTTCGGAGATTCCGCGCCGGACAAGAGTCTCTGCGGCGAGCGGGTGCAAGCCCAGGGTGGAGAACGAATCGGGAATATCAACTGGAGTGGGGTCAAGCCATATTGTCATGAAAGGAATTCTATCAGGAAAAAATTAATGCGAATTACACGAATGAACAGATGGCGAGAATAAATCTTAAAAAAATTCGCGTCATTCGTCTATTCGTGCCATTCGTGTTAAAAAACTATGGCAAACAATTTTCCAATACTCACCAGACCTCCCCAACCCCTTCATAATTCCTTCACAGGTTGATGAGAAACTAAGAACATAAAATACTACTCAATCAATGCTAAAGGAGAATTTAATGAAGGTAAGTATTTGGAAAGTTGTTTTATTTTTAGGGCTGATCGCCCT
>NZ_CEYOSI010000149.1:7634-8879 GCF_982879505.1 Candidatus Desulfolinea nitratireducens | reverse complement strand
GAAAAACACCAAAAGCAGAGAATTTCAGACACAAGCCAAACATAAATAGGCCAGCAACAATTCGTTGGCGGCCAGTGAGATGATTATTAGGGTTGCTTCAGTGTGAGTTGAGAGCAGTGCGAGCGTAGCTGTGGTGGAGGCCACCCAGGACGGGAGTAGATGTGATCTTCCCCGATAATGCGGGGGATTCTATCCCTGAAGGCTGGCTGATGGGCCAGGGGCTGTCTTGGTTTTCAACGAAATCATTGGGGATCTGCTGGTGGATGCCTTGATGAGGTCTGGAGCAATTGTAGTACTCGACGTATTCTTGGACAATCCGAAGCAGTTGGTAGCGATTGAGAATGAACATGTGATCGAGACATTCACGCTTCAAGCTGCCAATGAAGCGCTCACAGAATGAGTTTGGCCTGGGTGCTCGTACCGGTGTTTTCAAAATCTTGATACCGCTGGCGGCGGCTGCAAAGTGCGCACCAAATTTCTTGTCCCGGTCACGGATCAGGTACTTGGGTCCATCTCCCCAAGGCGTGGCTTCTCGCAGCTGCTGGGCAGTCCAAAAGTCGGTTGGGGATCTAGTGACGGCGGCATGCACGATTTGGCGGCTCTACAGATTGATGATTAGAAAGATATATAGGGGTCGGAAGAGCAAGTCGTGGACTACAGTGAAGTCACAAGCCCAGATGTGACGGGAGTGGTTCTTCAAGAAGGTGGTCCAGGATTGACCTGTTTTTTCCTGTTTCTCAGGCATGTATTTCTGGATGGTGCGCTTACTGATCTTGACCCCTAATTTCAGCAGCTCTCCGCGGATACGCTCTGCGCCCCACAGCACGTTATCCTTCGCTACCTGCTTGATAAGCCTGATGGTCTCAGGTAAGATGCGCGGCTTTCTGTGCTTGGGTTTCGATTTGCGCTTCCAGTAGCCGCGGAACAGGTCACGGTGCCAGCGCAGCAGGGTGTCGGGCTGAACAATGTGCAGTGCTTGCTGCCAAAACCCTGTCAACCTGGCTAGCAAGACCAGTCCCAGCCGATCTCTTTGGGTGAGCTGCGGTCGCTTCACCTGTCGATTGAGCACGATCAGCTGTTGGCGCAGCATGGCATTTTCGATAATCAAGTCTCTGTGGCTGCGGGTAGCGTCTGAGAGCGATCCAAACGCGATGGATGTGGTTGCTGGCCTGGTACGCTGTTTGATGTGCTGCTTCACACGGCTAATGAATCGTTTCAGGGAATTGATGATGGTTTTGATCATGC
>NZ_CEYOSI010000149.1:1594-7624 GCF_982879505.1 Candidatus Desulfolinea nitratireducens | reverse complement strand
GTTGACTCCATTCGGTTTTCAGTCTGAACGGCATGATACTCAATTTAGACGATATTGACAAACTCTTTGCCCGGGCTGTTGTATAATCTGGTGAGTATTACTCGACTGAACAATGAGGCTTCCAATGAAAAGTATATTAGGTCTGCTGATTACCGCCATGGCCATCATCGCTCTTGTAGGTGTGAGCGGTGGTTTATTAGTCTTAGCAGCATACGGGATTGGTTGGATGCTGGTGCAGATCCTGCCATTGTCGCCATTCGAAGCCACGCTGCTCAGTCTGATTGCGCTGAGCGTAATAGGATCGGCCGCCTGGAAATTTGTGATGGCTATGCTTTCAGAGCCATTGCTGTCCCCGATATATGACGATGAATTGGATGATGAATGGGATAATGTCAAGCCAAATGATCGCTGCCCCTGTGGTAGTGGGCGTAAATACAAAAACTGTCATGGTAAGAAAAATGTCTGAGCAGAGGGAATATTTGAGGTTATGATGCAATCGCACCATCCAATCTGACCAAAATTCCACTGATTAACCCAAAAGGGTTATCGAGAATCTTAGTGGACAGGAAAAGTAGCCAGGACAACCCAAAGGCGACACCATTTTTCAGCGGATATCAAAGATTCTCACAACTAGCTATTTATGGCTTTGTCGACTAATCAATACAAGAGCGGTATAATATAAATGCATCAAGAGGAGTGACTGAGTTGAATATTTCCTCTTGCAAAAAGATGCAAACAGGAGTTGCTGATTAGTCTAAAAAAAGATTAGTAACCCGCCCCACGCACCCGTAGCTCAATGGATAGAGTAGCTGACTTCGAATCAGTTGGTTGGGGGTTCGAGTCCCTCCGGGTGCATCCGACTCGCAGAAGCCGCCAACAGATGATGTTGAGCGGTTTGTGTTTATGTAATGGTTTTAGAAAAAGTGCAAACTTGATGTGTTGCACATCGAATTTTATCTTTGAACATTGAACTCAAGTCAAAATAACCGTACATATATGCAAGTGGCTTCTTTATACAGCGGCTATAGCTTGTAGTAACTCCATCCAATGTCTCCTTTTTTTGCAAAGGGGACATTTTAACTTGTCGGAAATAGGACATTACTACTTATCGCTAACAACAGCCTTGACAATCCAATATCTCCATGTTATCTTCATGGAGCCCAGCAATGGTCTATACCATTCAATTGTTAGCACATGAAACACATCCACAAATTTACAAATAAATCCAACGGCAAATAATAAATAATATGACAGTACCAAGGTACATCCAGATTGCTGAAAATTTGCTTGAGAGGATTGCAACAGGTGAACTGGTGCCTGGTGAACGTCTGCCCTCCGAGCGAGAGTTGAGCAAAACACTGAACGTCAGTCGCATGACATTGCGGGCAGCACTGCGCGAACTCGATAACAAAGGCCTGTTGGCGCGCCGGACAGGGGATGGAACCTATGTCGCGCAACCCAAAATTGAGCGGCAGGCGGGAAAACTGGTGCCCTTCACCGAAGGCATGCGCCTCCGCGGTTACCAAACAGGCGCAAAAATCATTGCATTTGAAGAACAGGGAGCTAAAGAGTCAGCTGCCAGCCAATTGAAAATCCCCGTTTCTGCACCAATATATTATATTCAACGCTTGCGATTTATCAAGCAAGAGCCAGTCATGCTGGAAAAATTCGTTGTGCCAGTCTACTACTTCCCTAAGCTCAACACATACGATCTGGAGCTGCGCTCGTTTTACGAAATAGCGGAAACTGAATACGGGATCACAATACATCAGGCCCAACAAAGCCTGGAGGCAGTCTCGGCTACAGAGTTTGAGGCAGAGTTGTTAAATGTTGATCTAGGCGCACCCTTAATGTTAGAACGACGCCAGGCTTTTGACTCAGATAGCCACCCCATTGAATATGGTCAGGACTTATATAGGGGTGATCGTTTTCGTTTCATCACCGAATTTGCTCAAAAGGAAAAGATGTTATGAGGGATCAAGCGCAAGTTGTAGTAATTGGCGGCGGTATCACCGGATGCAGCATCGCCTATCATCTGGCCCAGATGGGTTGGACAGATGTAATATTGCTGGAAAAAGGGGAATTAACCAGCGGGACGACGTTTCACTCTGTCGGCCTCGTCAGCCAGTTTCGAACGTCACCAGCTCAAATGCTGCTGATGAATTACAGTATTCAACTATATAATCAGTTTAAGGCTGAAGTTGGAAAAACATTGGGGTGGCACCAGGTGGGAAGTTTGCGTCTGGCTTCCAGCCCAGACCAACTCAAGGCGTTGCAGCGCAACGTCAGCCGAACCAAAGCACTTGGCCTGGATGCCGGGATCATCTCCCCTGCCGAAGCAAAACGAATTTTTCCACCCATGACTGACGAAAAGCTCTTCGGGGCAGTGCATATCCCGGACGATGGGTACCTCGACCCAAACGGCATCACTTATGAGTTCGCCCGTCGGGCAAGAAAGATGGGTGTCCAGGTTCACACGGGGGTCCTCGTGACAGGGATTGACTTGTCATCGCGTGGTGAGATCACTCAAGTGAACACCACTCATGGGTCTATTAAGACTGAGATCGTGGTCAATGCTGCCGGAGAATGGGCGCCGCGTATCGGCGATATGGTCGGCGCAAACATCCCTATGACAGCGATCATGCACCAATTCCTGACAACCAAACCCATCCCCGGTCACGAATTGCCCCTGAATACCCCGGTTGTACGTGATCCGGATAACCTGGTTTATATTCGCGAAGAAGTGCGTGGTTTCCTGATTGGCGGTTTTGAACTTGATCCAAAAGCCTGGTCCGTTGAAGGTGTGCCATGGGAGTTTACCCAGCAACTTCTACCTCCTGAATGGGACTTGTTCGATGTGTTAATGGAAGGCGCGATGCGCCGGGTACCCATCCTGGAAAATGCGGAAGTCATTGGGTTGATCAATGGCCCGGAAGCTATCACCCCTGATGGGCAATACTGTTTGGGGCCTTTGCCCGGAATACGGGGTTTCTATGTGGCAGCGGGCATGTCCCTCAACGGCATTGCCGGTGCGGGGGGTGTGGGAAAAATCATGGCTGAGTGGATTATCGAGGGCCATCCTTCTATTGATGTTCACGAAATGAACGTGCGGCGCTTTGGCTCTCACTACGCAGACCTGCATTACACTGCCGAGCGGGCCCGTGAGGTTTATAAACATTACTACTATTTGCATTATCCCAACGACGAAAGCGAGTGGGGACGCCCCAAACGTCTCAGTGCTCTCTATCCCCGTCTCCAAGAATTGGGTGCAGTGTTCGGAGAGAAAAATGGTTGGGAGCGTGCCAATTATTTCGAGTCAGATAAAACCTGGCGAAGCGCCGGTGCCGAGCAGCGCCAGTGGGGTTGGGGACGCCCTCTCTATTTCAAGCAGGTAGGCGATGAACATCGGGCCATACGCGAGCGGGTTGGCCTGTTGGATATGACCTCCTTTGGCAAAATTGACGTGAGCGGCCCCGGCGCATTGGCCCTGCTCCAACGCCTGGCCTGCAACAACGTTGACAAGCCAGTGGGCAGCCTGACCTATACCCAGTTTCTCAACGATCAGGGTGGTATTGAGAGCGACGTAACCATCGCCCGGTTGGATGGAGAGTACTTCCGGGTGATTACCGGCACCTCTTTTGCCGCCAGAGACCTGGGATGGATCAGGTTGCATGTGCTGGAGGATGGGCCGGTTGAGGTACGAGATGTTAGCGACGATTGGGTCGTGGTGAGCATCTGGGGCCCACACGCTCGCGATGTGCTGCAATCTGTGACCGGGGAGGATGTTTCGAATAAAGCCTTTCCCTACATGACAGCCAGGGAAATTACGGTAAATGAGGTAGATGTGTGGGCACAGCGGGTCAGTTACGCTGGCGAGTTGGGCTGGGAGCTATATGTGACCCCGGAACAGGCCGTCAGTGTTTGGGATATCTTAATGACGGCCGGACAGAAATTCGGAATTCAGCCCGTTGGCTATAAAGCATTGGAATCGCTACGCCTGGAAAAGGGCTACCGTTACTGGAGCGCTGATATCACTCCAGACGAAAATCCTTACGAAGCCGGGATAGGTTTCACCGTGAGACTGAAGACCGGCGGTGATTTCATCGGCCACCAGGCGTTGCTAAAAGCCAAAAAAGATGGTATCCAGCGGCGGTTGTGCACGCTGACCATGGATGATGACACCTGTGTCATTTACGGTGGAGAAGCTGTTTACGCCAAAGATAAACTCGTAGGGCGTGTGCGCAGCGGGGGCTATGGTTACTCCATCGGTAAAAATATTGCTCTCTCCTATCTGCCGCTCGAATTGGCAGATCAAGGGACTCAAGTTGAAGTAGAGATATTTGGTGAGCGTTTCCTTGCGGAAGTTGCAGCAGATGTACTTTATGACCCCGCGAACGAACGTTTACATGGCTAACTATGACAGATAGCTTGATTTTGTCTACACAACAAGGAAGTTGATAGATACACTGGAAAACCAGTAGATTTGGATGCCTTATGACAAACAGCACTGAAGATTTCGGCCGTATACAGCAGAATTACCTTATGCAAAGCTGGGGTGTGCAGGGGCGTTATGATCCCATCCCTGTAGAAAAAACTGAGGGCTGCTGGATATATACTACGGATGGAAGGAAAATATTTGATCTCCGTAGTGCGCATGAGTGTATCAACCTGGGGTTCAGACATCCAAAAGTTTTACAAGCCATGCGTGAGCAAATGGAGAAGGTGATTTACGTCACGGATGACTTTGCAACCGAACCTACAGCCCTATTAGCCAAGACACTGGCAGAACTTACCCCTGGTGACCTGCGAAAACGTGTCTGGTTTGGCCAAAGCGGCGCGGCAGCGGTTGAAGCCGCAATCAAGGCAGCCCGGTTTTACAAATACAATCAGATGGTAAAAAAGGGTCTTGCGCTTGAGACAGCTACGCACTCGTACCCATATCCATACAAAATTATATCTCGCTACAGGTCTTATCACGGAGCCACTGCGGGTGCGATGAGTGTCAGCGGCGATCCAAGACGTTGGTTTCAGGAACCCTTCGTCGTACCCGGTGTTGTCCATGCTCCCGATGCCTATTGTTATCGTTGCCCGTTTAATCACACATACCCGGCCTGTGGCCTGGCCTGCGCCGAATACATTGACCAGATGATCGAGCTGGAAGGAGGGTCACAAAAAGTTGCCGCGGTGATCATCGAACCCATCGTGGGATCCAATGGCATCATCCCGCCGCCGCCCGAATATCTCCCGAGATTGAGAGAAATTTGTGACAAGTGGGATATCCTCTTGATCGTTGATGAAACCATGACCGGTTTTGGAAGAACGGGGAAGATGTTTGCCATTGAGCACTACAGTATTATCCCCGATATTCTGATAATGGGAAAAGCGCTGGGCGTGTACTGCCCGCTCACAGCGACAATCTTCAGTCATAAGGTTGCTATGAGCTTTGAAGAGAATCTGTTTGGCCATGGTCAGAGCTACTCAGGGCACGCGCTGGCTTGTGCTGCAGCCCTGGCCAGCATTAATGTCTTACAGGAAGACGGCCTGGTGGATCACGCCCGAGAGATGGGTGAATATCTGGGCCAAAGGCTGATTGCGCTCGCAGAAAAACACCCTGCCATCGGCGACGTTCGCGGGCTGGGGCTTTTCTGGACACTGGAGCTAGTACAAGATAGAGAGACCAAAGAACCAGTGCGTCTGGCAACCGAGAAATATGCCTATACGGTAGTGAGCAAGATTGCCGAATACCTGTTGCAGGAAAAAAATATTTACGTCCCGGCAGACAAGTTTGGAATTTGGATTGTGCCTCCCCTGGTTGTCACAAAAGAAGAGATCGATTTCCTTGTATCAGCTATTGATGATGCCTTGGAAATTGCTGATAATGAAGGGTAAAAGAAAATGGATTTACTAAAAAAGCAATCAGAAGGTGACGTAAATATCTCCCCACGCAGAGATAAATGGCAAGCGGACAACCTCGACGCCCAAACACGTGCTCTTTTGGATGAGGATGCGCGCTACTTTTTGCATCAGTCG
>NZ_CEYOSI010000149.1:0-1584 GCF_982879505.1 Candidatus Desulfolinea nitratireducens | reverse complement strand
AGTCGCTCTCCACACCCTGCCTCAATGTAATGCGTTCCTGCGATGGAATCTATATCGAAGACTTGCAAGGACGTCGTTATATGGATTTTCATGGCAATAACGTTCATCAGGTTGGCTTCAGCAACCCGGATGTGATCGCGGCCATCAAAAACCAACTCGACGAGCTATCATTCTGCACTAGACGATACACCAATCGGGTTGCCGTTGATCTGGCGAAAAAACTTTCAGAGATCGCGCCCGGCGACTTGAACAAGGTGTTGTTCTGTCCTGGCGGCACCAGTGCAGTGGGAATCGCTCTCAAGCTGGCTCGATTAGCCACCGGACGACACAAGACGATCTCGATGTGGGATTCCTTCCACGGTGCTTCGCTGGATACGATTTCCATCGGGGGCGAGGCCACTTTTCGGCAAGGGATCGGACCTTTGCTCCCCGGAACTGAGCATATCCCTCCCTCGGATGAATATCGCTGTTTGTGGGGTTGCCACGAACGGGGAGGCTGCGACTTAAAATGTGCCAGCTACGTCGAGTATGTGCTGGAGAAAGAGGGTGATATCGCCGCGGTGATCGCCGAACCGGTTCGTAGTACCCCCTACATTCCCAGGCCCGAATACTGGCAAACCATCCGGGAGGCTTGCGACCGTCACGGCGCGCTGCTTATCTTTGATGAAATTCCCCATGCGCTGGGCCGCACCGGGAAGATGTTCACCTGCGAGAATTTTGGAGTGGTGCCAGATATTCTGGTGATCGGCAAGGGGCTGGGGGGCGGAGTCTTTCCTTTGGCGGCCATCATCACCCGCGAGGGCCTGGATGTGGCCGCTGACCGCGCCCTGGGCCACTACACACATGAGAAAAACCCGGTCGCCTGTGCGGCTGCGCTGGCAACGATTGCCTATATCGAAGAACACAACCTTGCTAAACACGCCCGCGAATTGGGCACCTATGCTGTGAAGCGCATGAAAGCAATGAAGGAGAAATACCCTCTCATCGGAGATGTGCGCGGGCTGGGTTTGCTGATGGGCATGGAATTGGTCCGCGACCAAACCACCCGCGAGCGAGCGACTGGTGAAGCCGAAGCAGTCATGTACAGCGCCTTGAGTAAGGGCCTAAGTTTTAAGACAACAATGGGCAATATTTTGACACTGACACCACCGCTGACGATCACGCGTGCTGAGATGGCTCAGGCGCTGGATATTCTTGAGCAAAGTTTGAACGAAGTTCAACATAATTTTAATGATGATAGCATCGCTAAGAAGGAGCAAAATGGAGACTAAAACCACAATCCCCAACTGGAAAGACAAAATCCTGTTCACCCCGGGCCCGCTGACCACCAGCAGGACGGTAAAGCAATCCCTGCTGCGCGACCTGGGATCACGCGATTTCGAGTTCATCCATATGGTGGCAGATATCCGTCGAAGATTGTTGGAAGCAGGAGGCGTTGCGGATGGCGGATACGAAGCGATCATCATGCAGGGCAGCGGCACTTTCAGCCTTGAATCCGTCATTTCGTCCACGATCCCACCTGAGGGCAAGCTGCTGGTCATCATCAATGGGGCTTACGGGCAGCGCATTGCCCAAATCGCCAAA
>NZ_CEYOSI010000148.1:0-8882 GCF_982879505.1 Candidatus Desulfolinea nitratireducens | reverse complement strand
GCTTGCGGGGGAGGAACTTTTATTTCGGCGTCTGATTTATTTGCCTGCAAAAAGTGAAAATATATAAAAGCCGTTAAATAACTCAAAACCCTAAAGGCGATCACTTTTAGGGTTTTATTAAACATCAAAGAATTTCCAGATTACATATCAATATATTCTTTCAAGCTATGCTCCACAGCATAGGCAGCTGCTTCGGCGCGATTACTCACGCCTAATTTTGAAAGGATACTGCTCACATAATTGCGCACTGTCCCTTCGCCAAGAAAAAGAGCCTTGGCGATCTCGCGGTTCGTCTTCCCCTCAGATACCAACTGCAAGACATGTTTCTCCTGCTGACTCAGATTCGCAAAGGCCGAAGCCTCTTCCTCCCGGACGGAACGGCGAACTTCCTGAAATACCCGCTGAGTTACCGCAGGGTCGAGCTGACCTTCACCGCTCCCCACAGATTCCAGGGCTTTGATCAAATCATCGCCACCGATCTGTTTGAGCACATAACCCGAGGCCCCGGCACGGATCGCAGAAAAAAGCATCTCATCTTCAGCATACGAGGTCAACATCAGCACCTTTGTTTTTGGAAAACGCTTCACGATCTCCTCGCAAGCATCTATTCCGGAAACACCAGGCAAACGGATATCCATCACAACCACGTCTGGTTCGAGATTGGCGGTTTTTTCCACCGCTTCCCGCGCCGAACTTGCTTCTCCAACAACCTCAAAATCAGGGTGCCGCTCAATTAAAGTCTTTAATCCAATGCGGACAACTTCGTGGTCATCAACCAATATAATGCGTTTTTTTGCCATTAATTCTCCAATAACTCCAGATTGATTTAGAAGTATAGTTTACAGAAGAAAAGATGGCAAGGATATACAAAAACCATCTGCCATCCCTTTTTTATTAATTCCTGGCTTTAGGCTTAGAACCTATCCTAAGATTCTTTTGGAGTAACGGTTTCAGCCGTAAAGAGCGACTAAAGTCGTCACTACGAGATATTTCAGGATGGATACTTAATTAAGTTTCCCAAGGCATCTCTTTATCAGGTGTTGACTTCTCTCCGAAAATCGACAAAACGATAGCCAACGCCTCGTTCCGTTAAAATATATTTTGGGTTTGCGGGATCAGCTTCGAGTTTCTTGCGCAGATAATTGATATACAGGCGAACATAATGTGGTTCATCCCGATACTCATACCCCCAAACCTTGGTCAATAATTGATCATGAGAGATCACCCAACCCGCATTTTGAACGAGGTGGTAAAGCAGCCGATATTCTGTGGGGCGCAATTTGACGATCTGGCCTTCCAGCCAAATCTCCCGGCGGTCGAAATCAATCCTCAAACGGTCATCCACTTCGATCAATCCGTGCATCGATCCGCTCGCCGCTTCGGTGCGACGTAAAACTGCCTTTACACGACTAACCATCTCACGCGGGCTAAATGGTTTGGTGATGTAATCGTCCGCACCAAGCTCAAGGCCACGGACGCGATCATCCTCTTCTCCTTTAGCGGTAAGCATCAAAACAGGGACCTTGTTTGATTCACGAATTCTCTGCAAAACTTCAAATCCGTCCAGATCAGGCATCATCACGTCGAGGAGAATCAAATCTGGAGCCACATCACGTAATTGCTGAATAGCCTCTTTTCCATTAAAGGCTTCACTAACGAGAAAGCCGTCATGTTCGAGGTTCAGTCGGATAAAACGTACCATCCGCTCTTCATCATCAACAACCAGGATTTTACGACGCTCAAATTCTTTCGCCATTCTTATTCCCTCACAAAGCCGATGATCTGCTCATCATTTTCACCGGGCATGACCTCAATAAAATTGATTTTATCGATAGGCCAAATCACCTGAACAACTTCTTTTTGAATATAGTGAAGTTCTTTTCCCTCACGAGAGCGAGGGTTACTTACGATAATTATTGTATCAGAGGGTCCTGGTAATTCTTCAACTTCACCAAATACAGGTACATCCCCAGAAATATGCAAAATGACATTATAAGCCATACTATCCTTCCTTAAATATTATTTTTGCAAGAGAAACTGGATTTTTAGTTTCCCTAAGGAAATAATGCTGCCATGTGACAGGGAGTTTTCCCTTTCTGGCTCCAATCGGGTGCCATCAACATAAGTCCCATTTGAAGAACCCAAATCCATAATAGTCACTCTGCCTTCGGAATTCCTTAAGACAGCATGCAATCGCGAAACACCACTATCAAAGGCCCCATGGGGTGTTAGATCAATATCGGGCATTATTGTTTGCCCAACGCTTACTCGCCCCATTGTAAATTCCTTCCGATTTTTGAGTGGGAGAAATTGGCCTCCCTCCAATAGTTGGAGGGAAATAGAGCCAATAGTAGATGTTCTTTCCTCCTTTGGGGGAATTTCACTCAGAGATTCACCGCCTAATTCATTGGTCCCGATATTTTGTGTTACCAAATCCTTATGAAGTAATTGCGCACCGCATTCACTGCAAAATAAGGCCCCCTCAGCTTCCTGAGACTGACAAGACGGACATATAACCATTATGTTTCTCCTATTTCTACCGGCAATTGTAATGCCCGCGTACCATATTTGATATTCTTGCGACCTTCTTTTGAGAAAGTTTGCTTTTTTTGTAGATTTTCCGCCTCCAATATAATTGTATTTGCCATACTGCTCTCACCTTGAGATAGAAGATGAGTCGCCAGGCGATGCAAGCGGATAGAGGCTTCATTATAATTTCCAGCGTCAGCTTCCTCCTGCGCCTTTTCCTGCATCCGGTATAAGTTGAGATTTGCCAGGGCTTGAACAAGGGTTGGCGAGGGAGGTTCGAGAATTGCCTTCTCGGTTACATTTCGGGAAAGCCGAACTCGCATGGGTGGGGTCGGCAATGATTTTGAGAGAATATCAAATTTCAATGAGCCATTCAACAATTCTGCCTCATCCTGCAAAATTGCAGTTGGCTTTATTTCAAATTCGAGTAAGAGACTAAGCGGTTGGTCACGCAATAGAACTCCCAATTGTATCGCTTTCTCGGCAGAAAGATGTGTCGCGTTCGGTTGTAGGCGGAAAGCATAGGTTAGATCAATATTGGGGGCATTTTTAATGGTTAGCTCAACGTTTTCTGCAAAGACTTTTGTCAATTGCCTAAATTTCTCTTCTAAAAATCTTTGTATTTCTTGTGGCTCAGCTATATAGCTGCTACTACTCCCCGTTTTAGCAGCCAATTCATCCAGAAAGTCATCGTTCCAATCCTGGCCAATTCCCAAACCGCTAATCCCAATACCCTGTTCGGCTGTTCTTTCAGCGAGGGCCAACGCCTCAGCTTCATCTCCATACGTTTGGCCATCGGTTAGCAAGATCACATGATTAACCCACTCATCTGAAAGATTTCTTCGAACTTCTTCAACACCAACTAGCAACCCTTGCAATATCTCCGTTCCACCAGATGGATTGACCCTCCTGATTTGTGTCTCCATTCTTTGACGATCCGGTTGCAATGAAGAAGGGACAAGAACCTGCGCCCGATCACTAAATGTAACTATACTAAAAATATCCTGCTGCCTTAAACTACGAACCAGGTGAATAGCTGCAGCTTTGGCCATCTCGATATTTGACCCTTTCATAGAGGTGGAGCAATCCAAAACCAGGCAGATATTTAGCGGAGGCGAAATTACCTCTTTTTCATTTTCGCGCGACTTCCACTCTAAAAGGGCATAGATCAATTGCGTTTCATTCAGTCGAACAAGACTCTGCCGGCTGTAGAGAACCCGGTGAACAATCGGCGAAATTATTTCTTCTTCCGGAACTAATGTTGCATCGTATTGAGCTCGTTTTTCCGGATTCGATAAAAGATCGTAAGCTTGTTGAATATTTTCAAATAGTTCTGTTTCACCAGAAGCTTCATTTTTATCTGGATGCAGAGGTTGGGCAGCATCGAAATAGGCTTGCTTGATCTCATCCTGAGTTGCATCCCTGTTTATTCCTAAAAGAGCGTAATAATCTAGCAGAGTTGACATATTACCCGATCATTTTCGCTAGCACAACAGATATATTATCAGGGCCTCCAGCTGCATTAGCTGCATTAACAAGGTTCTGGCAGGCGAGTTCAAGCGTATCTGCGCTATTCATGGCTTTGAACATTTCAGCCTCGCTAAGGACACCCCAGAGACCATCGCTACAAATCATTAAGGTCCCTTTTTGTGGAAAAGAAACGGTGAACAGATCAGGCTCGAGAACTTCTCCCTGCCCTAATGCCCTATATAAAACATTTTTCTGGGGGTGTTTTTCAGCTTCTTCCGCTGTAATCTGCCCTAATTCTTCGAGGCGACCTACAAGAGAGTGATCGCGAGTAATTGCTTCGAATCGCCCATCGGGATAAACGGAATAGGCACGACTATCTCCTACATGGGCAATAGTAATCTGCTGTCCTAAAACAAGCGCAGCCGTAAGCGTGGTACCACTGCCAGGGGCATCACGCTGAATGGCCTCCTGTGCTTTATTGACACCATCATGCATAATGGTTTGAAGGGATTCGTTTAATGGTGTTGTGGGCAAGTTGAAAAGATAAGGGTGGAATTTCCGGATTATATGCCCTCCAAAGGTTCTTATGGCAGTATTGCTGGCAACTTCTCCGTATTGATGTCCTCCCATACCATCTGCTACTATATACAGCCCAAAGGGAGTGTTGCCCGCATTTCCGGCAAGAGTAGAAGTGATAACCAAGAGGCTATCTTCGTTAAGTTCACGCTGCATCCCAACAGATTGACCGCCTGCAGCAGTCAGCTGCAGCAGATCATAGGATTGCTTTTGATTTGTGCTAAGGTTATCCACCTGCCCTGGAGATAGTGGAACTGTTTCTTTTCCATCGCTATTGGTGGTAGTTTTAATTTTGTTTGGGAATAGCTTCTTCAGAAATTCAAACACAGGTAGCTCCTCTTCTCATGCCAAGAGTGCATAAAATTGGTGGTCTGTAGAACCAAAATAGACAATATCATCATAAACTATGGGGGATCCGGTGATCGGTCCTTCAGTGGCAAATTTCCAACGCAACTGTCCCTTACGGGCTTCAAGACAATAAAGATGACCATCAACTGAGGTGGAATATAGTGCATCTTTGTAGACAACGGGTGAGCCAGTTACTTGATGTTCTGTACGAAAACGCCACACTTCTTTAGCTGTTTTCAAATCAATGGCATAAATAAAACTGTCAGCAGAACCAGCGAAAATCAAGTTCTCCAAAATAGCAGGGGATGAAATCGAGCCTTTTCCCATCCGGAATTTCCAAAGGACCCAACCATTGCTCGGATCCAAGGCATATAATACTCCATCCAGTGATGTGAAGTATACAGCGTGTTCGGTCACCAGTGGAGATGATGTAATACCACGGTTGGCTCTAAATTGCCATTTAATATTCCCTTTAAAGTCTAAACAATAGAATTCTCCACTTTCAGAGCCGAAATAAATCAGTTCATGCGCAACAAAGGGGGTAGAGCGAACAGCATCAGATGCAGTAAAAGTCCAGGCTGAACGTCCAGTCATGCTATTTATTGCATGCAGGCAGTTATCATCTGAACCAATAAAAACATGTCCTTCGGCAATGCAAGGTGATGAATGGAAAGGTCCTTCGGCAAAATGCGACCAGGAAATTTTGCCGGAGCGAGCGCTAATTACATGTAAACGTTTATCTTCAGATCCGAAATACACATTTTCATCAGCAATGGCCGGCTTGGAAACAATGCCGCCATCCGTTGGATATTTCCATTTAAAAGTACCCTCGGCTGCATTGAGCGCATAAAGGTTGTTATCGTAACAGCCGATATAGATCGTATTATCAAAATAGGCAGGTGTGCCACGAATTTCATCTTCGCATTTGAAACTCCAGAGTGGCTTAATCCCATTTGTCTCAAGTGATGATGCAATCGTGGAGGGCATTCTCGCAAGCAATCCCGTTTGGCGAGCAGCAGCAGACAAGGCATCTTTCATTTCAGCGACATTCGGGTATCGATCATTGGCCTCGTATTCAAGTGCCCGTGCAATTACTGTTTCAATCTCGGGAGAAACATCCTGATTGAATTTATTGATTGGCCGCTCATTAAAAGAAAATGGTGGTTCCAAACGCGGATCTTTTTTTGTAAGCAAATGATGAACGGTGGCCCCCAACGCGTAAATATCAGCAAGGTGAGTGGCTTCACCCCGATACTGTTCTGGAGGGGAGTATCCCTCTGTTCCGATCATCGTGCCTTTTTGCCCGGTTTGGAATTGTTTAGCTATTCCAAAATCGACCAGCATAATATGACCACGATTATCAACCATCACATTGGAGGGTTTCATATCCCTAAAAATAATCTGATCTGGCTTATGACCATGCAAAAAACTTAATACATCACAAAGCTCAATCGCCCATGAGACAACCTGTGCTGTAGAAAGGAAACCTTCAGATTCCCGTATGACAGCTTCAAGATCCTTGCCATTAATAAATTCAAGGACCAGATAAGATCGATCTTCACTGGAGAAATAATCAAAAATACTGGGGATGGAGGGGTGTGTGAGCGTTGCCAAAATATTGGCCTCACGCTCAAAATTTTCGACAATAGTTTTTCTTATTTGTGGGTCAGGAGCAAGATTGACCATTTCCTTAACCGCAACAAGTTTTACCACATTCGGAAAATGTAAATCCCGGGAACGATAAACAGATCCCATTCCCCCAATGCCAACAATTTCCTGAATCAGGTAACGTTCAGAGAGCGTAACTCCCGGTTGTAATTGTTGCTGAACAGGTTGTGAATTACCTTCATCTTCAGAATATGTTACTTTTTTAGTATCCAGTTTTCCTCACTTATTACACGCCGATAATCTCCGGGTACTTTGAGATCACAAAGAAATCAGCTGCGTCATAAAAACCTTCATCTTTAAATGAATACAGAATTATAGTGTGCACGGGCTGGTTTTGCAACCGGTCGGATGGCCTACCCTTGCACATTCGTGTGTTTTGGGGCAAAATCTAGAAAAAAAAGGATTTTCAATCATGACATTACATCCCCTTGCCGGAATTTACGCAGCATCAATTACCCCAATAAATGGCGATGGAGACACTCTCAGCCTTGAGTCTGTTCCCACTTATCTGGATTTTCTTGCCGAAAGAGGTTGCCACGGCGCATTACTCTTTGGCACCACAGGCGAAGGGCCATCTTTCTCATCAATCGAGAGAGCCATGCTCTTCGAGGCTGCCGTGGCAATCCGCCAAAAACATCCCGATTTTCGTCTTCTAGCCGGAACCGGAACTCCCAGCCTCCAGGAGACCATTCATCTCAACAAGGCGGCTTTCGAGAATGGTTTTGAAGGTGTCGTTGTATTACCTCCCTTCTATTTTCGCAATGCCACTGATGAAGGGCTGTTCAACTGGTTTGATGCCGTCATACGGCGATCTGTCCCGGAGGGCAAATACTTGCTCGGCTATCATATTCCCCGTGTTTCGGGGGTGCCACTATCGCATGATCTCCTCGCCCGCCTGAAAGATTCTCATCCGGTAAAATTCGCCGGGATCAAAGACTCTTCTCATGACCTGATCCACGCTAAAGCCCTGGGCGACCGTTTTGGAAGTGACCTGCTCGTTCTAAATGGAACAGATTCCTACCTCTCGCAGGCAATGAATTTCCACGCGCAGGGTTGCATTACTGCTCCTGCCAACCTGATCTCACCTGAGCTGCGCCTGCTCTGGGATACCCTCAACGCCGGGCAGGATGGCACTGTTATTCAAGGGAAAATCACCGTCATTCGTGAAATTTTGGAAAAATATATGCCCTTTCCGCCCCTCCTGAAAGCATTGGCCGCTCGCTTGCATAATTTCCCTCATTGGCCATTACGCCCCCCACTGCTTCAAACCCCATCAGATCTTGCTGATGCAGCAGTCGCCGAACTTGCCCCCTTCTTAGATCAATAATATGAGTGAAGTTTGGCGTTTATACCTTTCTCCACCTGCCACCGGCGCATGGAATATGGCAGTCGATGAAGCAATTCTTGAAAATATATCCCGCGGGGATTCCCCGCCCACGTTGCGGCTCTTCGGCTGGGTACCACCTTGTCTCTCACTGGGACGCGCACAACCTTTTTCTGATGTGAATATCCCCGCTCTGAAAGCCAATGGCTGGGATGTTGTCCGCCGTATTACCGGAGGACGTGCTATTCTGCATACTGATGAGCTGACCTACTCAATCATTTCTCCAGGTTCTAACACCCACGTCAGCGGGACATTGCTGGAAAGCTATCAACATCTCGCTCAGGGCTTGCTAACCGCCTTGAAAATGCTGGATGTCAAAGCAGAGATGAACGAAGAAAGAGCTGAACAAAGTACGCAAGCAAACCCCGTTTGTTTTGAGACCCCCTCCGCGTATGAAATTACAGTGAACGGGAAGAAATTGATCGGAAGCGCACAAGCACGCCAGAAGGATGGGGTCCTTCAGCACGGTTCCCTCCCTTTGACCGGGGATTTGGCACGCATTACCCAGGCCTTGATCTTCCCGGACGAGGGATCCCGTCAACATGCCGCCGAGAATCTTTTGGCCCGCGCCACCACAGTGGAATCAGCTTTGGGGCGATTCACTGACTGGGAAACGGCCAGCAAGTCTTTTGTTCAAGGGTTTGAATCGGCGTTAGGGATCAGCTTCCAACGGGACGAGTTATCACAATCCGAAACCAAACGGGCGGCATCATTGGTTAAAGAAAAATACGCCCATCCAGATTGGACTGAGCGTATTTAATTGAACTGTTAAAAATATCAGGGGCTAAGAAAAATCACATTATCAAACCCCAGGGCATTGAAGAATTTTTCCAGATAGTTTTCTGCATTCTGCTGGGCGAGATCTAATATGCCATCTTCCAACGCGGCTTTATAGATTTCCTGCTCA
>NZ_CEYOSI010000147.1:0-8944 GCF_982879505.1 Candidatus Desulfolinea nitratireducens | reverse complement strand
GCGCTGGTAGATTGATAATAAAGTGGGTTGCCCCTAAAAGAAGATAAATAGACTACGGATGTCTTGGAGACATCCGTAGTCTGCGTTAGCGATAAAATAATTCTTTATGGTTACTACCAGGCTGATTTATCCCAACCTCGCCCTTTCCTCTTCAACGATCTCTTGATCTAATTTCTTAAAGAGCGGACTCGGTTGATTGAACGCCGCACCTGGCTGTAAATTACTTGGCTTCCATTGCTCACCTTCAACACCCTGATAGCACAGGGCAGTGTGTGAACCAAGATTATCTTCCACAGTTTTGACAAATTGCTTGCCGAAAAGCGGCGTTTTGTAGCCGAAGGTGGCGTGCAGTTTCTCACTGGTGAAAGGCAGGAAGGGGGAGAAAATTGTTTTTAGAGAGTCAATTGCCTTCAGCGCGGTGTAAACCGATTTGGCAGCCTCGTCTCTGTCCACCTTCAATTCCTTCCATGGGGCGGAGGTGTCGAGGTATTTATTGACCTCGGTTGCCAGGCGCATCGCTTCATTCAATGCGGCCCGAATTTTCACCGCTTCAAGCAGATCGCCAACAGATGAGAACCCAGCTTCAATAGCGGCCAGCAACTCCAGGTCAGCGGGGCGAAGCGAGACAGTATCTACAACAGGAATATGACCCTCCCAATGTTTGTAGCAGAAGGAGAGCACGCGGTTGGCGAGATTGCCCCAGTTGGCGACCAATTCGTTATTATTATGGGCGACGAAAAACTCCCAATCCCAATCCGAATCTTTTGTTTCGGGCATATTGACTGTCAGATAATAGCGCAGCGCATCGGGATCATAGCGGGTGAGTGCATCCCTTCCCCAGACCGCCCAATTTTTGCTTCCACTGATCTTTTGCCCTTCAAGATTCATGAATTGATTGGCGGGTACATCGTACGGAAGTGTGAGGAGCTTTTCTTCTCCGGTAAAGATCTTCATGAATTCCGTGCCTGCGCCCATCAATTCGGCGGGCCATAAGGCGGTATGGAAAAAGATATTATCCTTGCCAATAAAGTGGAATTGGCGCGCATCGGGATCTGTCCACCAATCCTGCCAGGCATCTGGCGTCCCGTTGATCTGTGAAAGCTCTATCGGCGCAGATAGGTACCCGATAACCGCCTCGAACCAGACATACAGACATTTGCCATCCCAGCCTTCGACAGGGACGGGGATGCCCCAATCGAGATCGCGGGTGATCGGACGGGGGAGCAGCCCTTCAACCTCGATCTTCCCGAGAGATTCTCCAAGCACCGTATCGCGCATATGGGCGGAACGTTCGCGCAAGAAAGTTGCTACCTTTGGTTCGAGTTTGGAGAGGTCGAGATAAAAGTGTTCCGTTTCACGGAGCTCAAGCACATCGCCAGTTTTGGCTTTGGGATCGATCAATTTTGCTGGCTCCAGAACATTACCACAGCTATCGCATTGATCGGAGCGTGCGCCTGGTTCGCCACAGATATAACAAATTCCTTCAACGTAACGATCAGGCAAAAAGCGATTAGCTTCGGGGGAAAACCACTGCATCGATTTTTTCGCGTAAAGATGACCGTTTTCTTTCAGCGCTAGGAAAATACTTTGTGCAACCTTAAAGTGGTTTTCAGTATGGGTGGAAGTGAACATATCATAGCTAATGCCCATCTGCTGGAAAAGCTCCAAAAATCCCTCGTGGAATCGTTTATAAACCTTTTCGGGTGTGCTGCCTTCATCTTCCGCGCGCAAGGTAACAGGCGTGCCATGGGAATCTGTACCGCTGACCATGGCAACATTTCTGCCTTTCAGGCGATGATAACGAGCGATAATATCACCAGACAAATGTGAGCCGGTGATATTCCCAACATGGATTTCTGCGTTGGCATAAGGCCAGGCGATGGCTATCAGGATGTTTTCTGTCATAAGAGACTCCAGGTTTTTAGACTATAGACTTCAGACTTTAGACTTTAGACTTTAGACTTTAGACTTTAGACTTCAGACTTTAGACTTTAGACTATAGACTTTAGACTTCAGCCTTCAGACTTTAGACTTTAGACTTTAGACTTTAGACTTTAGACTTTAGACTTCAGACTTTAGACTTTAGACTATAGACTTTAGACTTCAGCCTTCAGACTTTAGACTTTAGACTATAGACTTTAGACTTCAGACTTCAGAATATTGATGTTCTTCCAGAATAAAAAAAAGCCGCCAATTTGTAGGCAGCTTCTTAAGAAATGGCAAACGTTTGGCTAACGTGCGCCCTTCCAGACTGCCAATATGGAACCTGGCATTGCCAAAGAGTATAAAAGAGGGGCGCAGGCTGAATTCATGAATATAGTTTACTATGGGCTGCACTTTGCGACAAGGCTTCATCCAAAAAATGCTTGAATATATTACTCTGTCTCAGATTAAATCTTTTAATCCAGCAAAAGGAGAGTTTTCGTCTTCTGGCGGTTCTTCCGGTGGAATATCTTCATGCCCGCAATCGTCGAGATTCAGATCTGTTCCACAAATCTGGCAAAGCCCAAGACAACCTTCTTTGCAGACTGGGTTGAAGGGTCGGTCAAGGTGAGCTTCTTCCTGGATGAGTTCGCCTAGATCAATTCCTGCGTTATCGGGCAGGATCAAATCATCTTCTGTCGCGTTTCGACGGTTGAAAACATAAAGCTCAGTTATTTCCCACTGAAGGGTATAGTCAAATAGCTTTAAGCAGCGGACACAATCAAGGGCAAGTTTTCCTTCAAAATCTCCCTGTATAAGTATTCCCTGTGGGGTACGGTTTGCCGTCACCAATCCAATAAATTCGGTTAATGTTAAATCATCATCAAGCTGAATTTTTGAGTATTCTAAGGGGAATTCGCGTTTATATCCAATCGATTGGGGTAAAAGAGATCCAAGATTTATGCGAAAAGGGTGGGGCGGTGCGTTTGCAGGGTACTCAGGCATCTCGGCTGGTGACGTAATTTGCCAGGTCTTCAAGAGCCTGGCGCTCTGCACCTTTTGGCTGCCCATTCAGTGCATTAAGGGCGCGCGATGTGTATTCCCTGGCTTCATCAAGCGCAAGCTGGATGGCATCACTGTTACGAATGGATTCAACAAGAGCAGTCATACTTTCTTCGTTACGAAATTCTCCACTCAGAAGAACCTTTACATTTTCATCTTTGGGGTGGGTTTCAATATAAAATAAAGCAGGCAAGGTGATCAACCCTTGTAAAAGGTCGCTTCCCACAGGTTTACCGATTGTGCTTTGCTCTCCAGTGAAATCGAGAATATCATCCATGATCTGAAAGGCTGTACCTATTTCACGTCCAAAAGTCTGGATATTTTCAACTGTTTGAGCATCTACTTCACTAATAATCGCTGCGCCTCGTGTAGAAAGCTCAAAAAGTGAGCCAGTTTTGGCATAGATTCGCTCATAATAGTTTTTGCGATTAGCCAGTCCTCGGCTTTCAAACATCTGGGTTAGTTCACCGTTTACGATAATTGCCAGAGTTTCCGCAAATATATCCATTAGGAGAAGGCTTTTGGTTTCAGCAGCAAGTTTTGCAGCGCGTGCAAATACAAAATCGCCAGTTAGCACTGTTGCGGCAGGCGTCCACCTGGCATTTAAGGTGGAGTTCCCACGGCGCATTAGGGAACCGTCGATCAAATCATCATGTACCAGGGTCGCTGTATGGAGCATTTCGATTGCGGCAGCCAGGGTTATTAATCGATCCTGGTCTGCATTGAGCATATTTCCAGTCAGCACTGTGAGCATGGGGCGGATGCGTTTTCCACCAGCATCAAGAAGGTTCTCAACAGCAGAATGAAGATCAGGGTGGCTCCCATTCGCCTGGGCGCGCATTCGTGCCTCGACCTTTTTAATGGTTGCTTGTACAGATGTTTCAAAAATTATCTTGTTCAAAAATTTCACCAATTAAATAACCGAGCAGCATTGGCGGATGTAATTTCCGCTATCTCCGCTGGTGTGTGTGCATGTAATTCGGCGACTTTGTCCGCGATCAAACTGACATAGGCTGGCTCATTACGTCGTCCGCGGCGAGGATCAGGGGCTAAAAATGGGGCGTCTGTCTCGATCAGCAAATATTCCACTGGAATAGATCTGATCACCTCACGGCGTTCTTCTGCGTTCTTGAATGTGACCGGGCCTGTCACGCCGATCATGAAGCCAAGCTCGATGGCTTTCTGTGCTGTTGAAAGTGTGCCGCTAAAGGAGTGTAGCACACCTGGGTTTTTTGAAAGCGGATTTCCGCTTGATCTTAGGCTTGCTGCCCATTCAGCGAGAATTCTCAGCAGGTCCTCGGCGCATTCACCATGTGGGGCATCACCCTTTTCGCGAAGGTGTAGGACTACAGGCAACCCACGCTCCTCAGCGAGAGAAAGCTGCTCACGTAATACATTTTCCTGAATATTGTGCGGAGCGGTATCCCAGTAATGATCAAGGCCAATTTCGCCGATGGCCTTTACGCGCGAATTTTCTGCCAGTGTTCTCAACTCGTCCAGTGTGGACTCTGTCCACGTCAGCGCATCGCTGGGATGCACGCCAACAGCGGCAAAAATTGTCGGGTAAGATTGTGCCATTTTAACGGCGGCAAGACTGGTATCATGTGTGATCCCGGGGACGAGGATGCGCGTCACGCCTTCTTCCTGCGCGCGCGCGATGACCTCATCCAGGTCGTCGTCGAATTTATTAAAGTACAAATGGCAATGTGTGTCTGTTAGATTCAAAGTAATAATAAAATATTAGTCAGTCTCTGAGCGGAACCGTAGCGGTAGCGGAGGTGCAGTCGAAGAGCGAAATCTTTGGAGAATTCGTCCTTCACTCCTTCGGAGTACAGGCGACTGCGCGTTGCTCCGCTCACACCGTCCCGGGATCCTTCGGGAGGAGCTGATTATATCCCTGCAATTCTCAATCCGTCTTGTAGGATTGCCTCAACCTTGTCCTCGTGCATGGTCTCGCAATAGACGCGGATGATCGGCTCGGTGCCGCTGAAACGGATGAGCAGCCAGCCGCCATCTTCAAGGTGGAATTGGTAACCATCGATGGTGACCAGTTTCGTCACTTTTAGTCCGCCAATACTTTCGGGGTTTGCGGCAAGGATCCGATCAATCTTATCTTGTTTATCACCCTGGAAGGGTGTGTCAATCCGATTATAGAAATGTTCACCGCCAACTTTTTCGAAGAGCAACTCCAGTAATTCGGTGGGTTTCTTGCCAGTGCGTACCATGCAATCGAGCATGTAAAGACCCGCCAGGATGCCATCGCGTTCGGGGACGTTGCCTCGGAAGGCGTATCCGCCCGACTCTTCGCCGCCAATCAGGGCATTAGTTTCCGTGAATTTCGGGGCGACATATTTGAAGCCAACGCCAGTTTCATAAACGGGAACATCATAAATTTTGCCCAATTTATTGAGCATTGTGGTCGTAGAGAGAGTTTTTACAATCGGGCCGCGTTCGCCACGGACTTCGAGTAGATAAAAAGCGAGCAAACCATAAGCTCTGAGTTGGTCTATAAAGTCACCATTTTCATCGCCAAAGCCAACACGATCTGCGTCGCCATCGTTGACGAGGAAAATATCGGCGTTGTTGTCTTTTGCAGCCTGTAAACCAACATCCACATTCGGCGGGATTGGCTCAGGGCGTTTCATTTCAGGGAAGCTGGGGTTGCGTTCGTTATGAATTTCGATGATCTTTGTCGAGCCACCCCCAAGCAGGTGGGTGAACCAGCCAGCGCCGTTCCCCCACATGGCATCCACCAAGACAGTTAATCCGGCATCCTTGATGGGTTGCAAGTCAATCAATTTTTTGATGTGAGCGATATAATCAACCGCTGCATCAAAGAGGATCACAGAACCATCAGCTTGCGCTTCTTTGATATTCTTGATTTTGACATCAGCAATATCATCCGGGATCAGGGCTTCGATCTTGGTCAGCCCTGCAGGGTTAATTGCACCGCCGTTTTCGTCACGGACTTTAAATCCATTATCAGTAGGTGGGTTATGTGATGCCGTCACATTGACTGCGCCAACTGCCTTCTTTGCGACTACCGCATGAGAAATGACCGGGGTCGGAGTTGCACCCTCGGTCAGATAAACCTTCAACCCGTTGCCTGCTAAAACTTCGGCAACAGCATCAGCAAAATCTTCTGAGCGAAAACGTTTATCATAGCCGACAATGACCCATTTTCCTGCATTGCCTTCCTCGAGTAGATAAGATGCAAAACCTTGCGCGCATCGACGTACCGTTTCAAAGGTATAGTCCTCGGCGACATGGCCGCGCCAGCCGTCAGTACCAAATTTAATTTTCGTTGCCATTAAAACTCCCGTAAATTGAACATCTTTAACGGGGGTTATTATAACAGGTCGATGTCGAAGCGGGTATAATCCGGCTATCATTTTGGAGAATTTTATGTCAGAAAAAATCTATCTTGATTACGCAGCCACCACCCCTGTTGACCCTCGTGTGTTGGATATGATGCTGCCCTACTTTACGCAGGATTTTGGGAATCCATCCTCTGTACATCGGTATGGACAGAAAGCCGAAGCCGCCCTTGATGAGGCGCGTGCCACCGTTGCCCGGATATTGAACTGTAAACCAAGCGAAATCGTTTTCACCTCCTGTGGAACCGAATCCAATAACCTGGCTATTCGTGGGGCCGCTCTGGATGCACGTGAGCAAAGAGGCGCGAACCAAATCCTGACCACACGCGTGGAGCATACCGCTGTCACGAAGACGGTTGAGCAGCTCGAAAAATATTATGGATTTCAGGTTAAATGGTTGGACATTGATGAAACCGGCATGGTTCTCCCGAAAACTGTAGCTGCTGCCATTGATGAGAAAACCGCTCTTATATCAGTAATGTATGCCAATAATGAGATTGGGACATTAAACCCTGTTTCAGAGATCGCAAAAATATGCGGTGCAAAAAATGTCCTTTTTCATACGGATGCTTTGCAGGCAACGGGATATTTTCCGATGGAAGTAGAGTCTCTCGGTATCGATCTGATGTCGCTTGGTTGCCATAAATTTTACGGGCCCAAAGGCGTTGGCGTGCTCTACGTCCGCGAGGGGACCCAACTTATTTCACACCAAACTGGCGGTGGGCAGGAGGATGGGCTCCGCGCGGGGACGCAGAATATCCCCTATATTGTTGGCTTTGCCGAAGCCTTACGATTGACCGATATGGAACGGGAAGCGCGAGTGTCGCACCTTAGACCATTACGCGATCGCATCATTGGCACAGTGCTAAAGGAAGTTCCAGATGCTCAATTGACGGGGCATCCTGTTGAGCGCTTGCCAAATCACGCCAGCTTTGCCTTTAAAGGCGTGGACGGAAATACTCTCACCCAATTGCTGGATGCGGCTGGATTTGCCTGCTCGTCCGGTTCGGCATGCAAAACTGGCAATCCCGAACCCTCAGGCGTGATGACCGCGATCGGGCTTAAGCCTGATTGGGGGCTGGGTTCATTGCGTGTGACCTTGGGTGCCCACTCTACATCTATGCAAGTGGATTCGTTTTTGGCAGCCTTGCCGGACATTGTTGATAGGACGCGGAATTTAACCAGAGATACCCTTTCGGGCACAAGTAAACGGGGATGAACAAAGATAGGATTGATGAACGAGGTAGATGATGACAGAACTTGATATAAATGCTTTGACAGAAAGAATTATTGGATGTGCATATAATGTGAGTAATACTCTGGGTATCGGCTTTGTAGAAAAGGTCTATGAGAACGCTTTTGCGCACGAACTCAAAAAAGATGGTCTCCATGTTTTACAACAGTATCCAATAAGGGTGCAATATGATGGAATTAATGTCGGAGAATTTTTTGCAGATTTGTTGGTTCACGAGCGTGTTCTGGTAGAAATTAAAGCTGCATCTGCCCTTGTGCCGGCGCATACTGCACAAGGTTTGAATTATTTGCGAGCAACTGGCCTTGAAACTTGCTTGCTGATCAATTTTGGAAAAACCCGCATCGAAATACGCCGCCTTTATCCTTCTCCCAAAATGGAAAGCTCCATCATAAATGTTTATCAAATCTTATCCTCGTTTATCTCCGTTCATCTCTGGTGAATTATTGGCTACCTACAATGGCTAAAGTCGTCGTCGCTATGTCTGGCGGTGTGGACTCGTCTGTTGCCGCGGCATTGCTCAAGGAGCAGGGCCATGATGTAACCGGGATGATGCTGCGCCTCTGGTCACAACCCGGCCTGGAAGACACTAATCGCTGCTGTACGCCCGATTCAATGCATTTGGCGCGTCGTGTGGCAGCGAAGTTGGACATTCCCTTTTATGTGGTGGATGCCAAAGACGCCTTTCGCAATACGGTTGTGGAATATTTTCTGGATGGATATACCAAAGGCGAAACACCCAACCCTTGTTTGATGTGCAATCGTCAAATACGCTGGGGAACCCTCCGTGAGCATGCTCTCGCCTTTGGCGCGGAATATATTGCGACAGGTCACTACGCTCGTCTGAAACAGGATTCTGATGGGGCCTATCAACTTTTACGCGGAGTGGATTTGGGCAAAGACCAATCCTATGTATTGCATGTCCTCACGCAGCAGAAATTGGCTCAATCACTTTTCCCGGTAGGAGATTTTCCCAAAGAAGAGATTCGGGATATTGCCCGTAGCTTTGACTTACCGACCGCATCCCGTTCAGACAGCCAGGATTTATGTTTTCTTGCTGGCGGCGATTATCGAGACTTTTTGCGTGAATATGCACCTGAAACCACACAGCCCGGTGAGATCATTTCCCGTGATGGTGAACTTTTAGGAGAGCATCAAGGCTTGGCTTTTTACACAATTGGTCAACGGAAAGGACTGGGTGTTGCTGCGTCAGAACCGCTGTATGTATTGGCGAAAGATATTGCCTCTAATGCGCTGGTCGTCGGGGCTGCTGATGAACTCGGTCAACTTAGTATGACCGTGAAAAATGTGCACTGGATCAGCGGAAATG